>NZ_JAAAHR010000235.1:0-11510 GCF_009908215.1 Nonomuraea sp. K271
GGGTTGACGAGGGACACCATGAGCTGCTGCGCGGAGGGCCGGCGCGCGGGGTCCTTCGACAGGCAGGACGCGATCGGCCCGCGCAGGCGCGGCGGCAGCGGCGACAGGTCCGGCTCCGCGTACAGCACCCGGTGCAGCACGGCGGGGACGGTGTCGGCCCCGAACGGGGTCGTGCCCGTGGCGGCGAACACCATGGAGGCGGCCCACGCGAAGACGTCGGAGGCCGGAGCCGCGGGCGAGCCGTTGATCTGCTCGGGCGCCAGGTAGGCGGGCGTGCCGATCAGGCCGGAGGTCATGGTCGCCGCCCCCTCCGCCCTGGCGATGCCGAAGTCGACCACCCGGGGCCCGTCGGGGCCGAGCAGCACGTTGGACGGCTTGAAGTCGCGGTGCACGATCCCGGCCGCGTGGATGGCCGCCAGCGCCGTGGCCGTGCCCACCGCCAGGCGTTCCAGGTCGCCGCCGCGCAGCGGGCCGCGATCGCGTACCCGTTCGGAGAGCGAGGGGCCGTCGACGTACTCGCTGACCACGTAGGGCCGCGGGCCGCTGGTGGAGACGTCGAGCACCCGCGCCGTGCAGAAGGAGGCGATGCCCGCGAGGGCATCGATTTCCCGCGCGAGCCTGGCCCTGGTCTCGGAGTCGCCGGTGCCGAGCAGCTTGACGGCGACCTGCAGCCCCGAGGGGGAATGGGCGAGGTAGACCACGCCCTGGCCGCCCTCGCCGAGCCGGCCGGCCAGGCGGTAGCCGCCCAGCGACGCCGGGTCGTCTGGTGTCAGGGGGGTCACCATGGGCGATACGTTACCGTCGTCCCGCACGCGGCAAAGATCCCTTCGCCATGCGGAAGCCACAATCCACCGGTACCTTGGACCGCTGGGTTAAATCACTCCTTAGGCGGAGGTATGAGGGGAAGTGTCGAAGATCACGTTCCGCGAGCGGGCGCGGTACTGGTTCGACAACACCATGTCCAGGGGGACGGCTTCACTGATCGGCTGGCTGGCCATGGTGTCGCTCGCCCTCATCGTCGTGGTCACGGTGCTGACGCTCTGGTTCGCGCCCAACGAACCGGAGGGCGTGACCGGCCCTGGACACGTGCTCTGGCTCGCGCTCATGCACGCGCTCAGTCCGGGCAAGATCTCCAGCGACGAAGGCTCGACGGCGTACATGACGGTGATGTTCGCCGGCTCTCTCGGCGGCATCTTCATCGTCAGCATGCTCGTCGGTCTGCTCTCCAACGGGCTCAAGCAGAAGGTCGACCGCCTGCGCAGGGGCCGCTCGCGGATCGTCGAGTCCGGCCACACGGTGGTGCTCGGCTGGTCCGACCAGGTCTTCACGATCGTGGCCGAGCTGGCCAAGGCGCAGGCGAGCCAGCGCAGCTCGGTGATCGCCATCCTGGCGGAACGTGACAAACTGGAAATGGAAGAGCAGGTTCGCGAGCAGGCGGGCGACCTGGGCAAGACGCGCATCGTCTGCCGCACCGGGCGCCCCACCGAGCCGCACGACCTCGACCTGATGAACCTGGCGGCGGCCCGCTCCGTCGTCGTGCTCTCACCCGAGCGCGAGGACCCCGACGCCCACGTCATCAAGATCCTGCTCGCGCTGGCCAAGCGCGAGGGCGTGCACCCGCCGGCCGTCGCGGCGCTGACCTCCAGCCGCAACATGGCCGCCGCCCGCCTGGCCGGCGGGGACGAGGTGCACCTGGTCGACTCCGACGACACCGCCTCCCGGCTCATCGTGCAGTCCTCGCGCCAGTCCGGCATGTCCGTGGTGTGCATGGACCTGCTCAACTTCGACGGCGGCGAGATCTACCTGCGCACCCCGAAGAAGCTCGTCGGCGTCACGTACGGCGAGGCGCTGCACGCGTACCAGACCGCCTCCCTGATCGGGCTGCGCCGGCCGTCCGGCGTCGTGCTGAACCCGCAGGGCGACACCGTCATCAACGCCGACGACCAGGTCATCGTCATCGCGCACGACGACTCCGATGTACGGCTCGCCGCCGGCATGCCGTACATCGAGGACGGCGCCATCGTCGAGGCCGGGCGCCCGCGCACCGAGCCGGAGCGCACGCTGCTGCTCAACTGGAACGGCAGGGCCGAGCAGATCGTCCGCTACCTCGACGGGTACGTCGCCCCCGGCGCCGTCCTGGAGATCGCCGCGGACCACCCCAAGGCCGGCACCGGCCTGGCCGGCCTGCGCAACCTCACCGTCAACGTCAAGGACTGCGACACCACAGACCGATTCGCGTTGGAGTCGCTCGGCGTCGGCCTCTTCCAGCACGTCATCGTGCTCAGCGACGACCGATTCGACCCGCGCCACTCCGACACGCGCACGCTCATGACGCTGCTGCAGCTCCGCGACATGCAGAAGGCGCTCGGCGAGCACTACTCGATCGTCAGCGAGATGCACGACGAGAACAACCGCTCGCTGGCCGAGGTCACCCAGGCCGACGACATCGTCATCAGCGACACCGTCATCGGCCTGCTCCTCGCCCAGCTCGCCGAGAACCGTCACCTGGCGGACGTGTTCGGCTACCTGTTCGACTCGCGGGGATCGGAGATCTACCCGCGCCCCGCCGCCTCGTACGTCAAGACGGGGGCGAAGGTCTCCTTCTCCACGGTCGTGGAGTCCGCCCGGCGCAGGGGCGAGACGGCCATCGGCTACCGCAAGAACACGGCGAGGAACGACCCCCCGCACTACGGGATCGTCCTCAACCCGGACAAGACGGAGCCCATCGTCCTGGAGGAGGCGGACTCGGTGATCGTGCTCGCCGAACGCTGAACCCACGCCGCCGTGGGTTACCGTGTGCCCCGTGAGGACCATTGACTGGGTGGACGGCGCGGTCGAGCTGGTGGACCAGACCCTCCTGCCCGACAAGTGCGTGATGCTGCGCATCCACACCGTTGACCAGCTCGTCGACGCCATCAGGCGGCTGGCCGTGCGCGGCGCCCCCGCGCTCGGCGTGGCCGGCGCGCTGGGCGTGGTGCTGGCGGGCGGCGACCCCGAACTGATCGCCAGGCTCCGCGCCGCCAGGCCCACCGCCGTCAACCTCGCGTGGGGCGTGGACCAGGTCGCCGAGCACCTGCCCGAGGGCCCCGGCGCGGTGCTCGCCGCCGCGCTGCGCGTCCGCGACGCCGACATCGCCGCCTGCAGGGCCATGGGAGAGCGCGGCGCCGACCTCCTCGCCGGCGACCGGCTGCGGATCATGACCGTGTGCAACACCGGCGGGCTCGCCGCCGTCGAACGCGGCACCGCGCTGGGCGTCGTCCAGACGCTGCACGAACGCGGGCGGCTGGCCGAGGTGCTGGCGCTGGAGACCCGCCCCCTCCTGCAGGGCGCCCGGCTCACCACGTGGGAGCTGGCCAGGATGGGCGCGCCGCACCGGCTCATCGCCGACTCCGCGGGCCCCTACCTGCTGGCCAAGGGCGAGGTTGACGCCGTGCTCGTCGGGGCCGACCGCATCGCCGCCAACGGCGACACCGCCAACAAGATCGGCTCGTACGCGCTCGCCCTCGGCGCCGAACGCGCCGGGGTGCCGTTCGTGGTGGTCGCGCCCGAGTCCACGATCGACCAGAACACCCCGTCGGGCGAGCACATCGCGATCGAGGACCGCGACGAGGACGAGATCGTGGCCTTCAGAGGGGTGCGCGTGGCCCCGGAGGGCACGCGCGCGGCGAACCCGGCGTTCGACGTGACACCGCACGACCTCATCACCGCGATCGTGACGGACCAGCGGATCATCCGCCCCTGACCAAATCCCCCATCTCCAGGACCTGCCCGCGCCGCCCGCGTTACGCTCGGTCGTCACCGACAGCGACCCCCCGGAGCTCACCTGTGGCCATCGACCTGGTATCAAGGCGCGACTGGAACGCTCGCACCCCACGCGGCGACTACACGCAGCTCGACTCCGCCAAAGGCGTGAAGGTCCACTACACCGGTGGCAGGGTCGATCCCGGCATCGTCTCCGACCACGAGGCCTGCACGGCCTTGGTACGTTCCATCCAGGGTCACCACATGGACGGCAACGGCTGGATCGACATCGGCTACTGCGTGGACGAGGAGACCGAGATCCTCACCCGGCAGGGCTGGAGGTCCTGGTGCGAGCTGCGTCCCGGCGACATCGTTCTCACCCTCGACCACGGCACGGGCATGTCGGTGTGGCAGCCCGTGCTGGACGTGTGCGTGTTCCCCCCGCGCGAGCGGGAGATGATCCGCATGCGCGGCGCCGGTCACTCCTCCTTGTCGACGCCCCATCACCGCTGGCCGGTGGAGCGCCGCCGCCGCGTCCCCGGCTCCCTGCGGTGGAGGGGGCCGGGCGCGACGTGGCTGCCCGCTGCGAGGGCGGGCCGTACGGTCACCGTGCGTGAGCGCCGGTGGGTCACCACCGAGACCATCGCCGGCGACGACCGCATCACGATCGCCGCTCCCTGCGCCGACCTGCCGACCGAGCCGAAGTGGTCGGACGCCTTCGTCGAGCTGCTCGCGTGGTTCTGCACGGCCGGGGCCGTCGACCGCGCCGGGGGCGGCGTCGCGATCCACCGGCCGCCGGACGACGAGGCGCACCTCATGCGCATCCGTGCCGCGCTCCACGCGGTCCTCGGCCCTCCCGCCGACCGGCTCCACCGGGGTGGGGCATGGCGGGAGACGCTCTCGGACGATCGCGCCGCGTTCCGGCTCCCGGCCCGCGCGGGCCGGGAACTGCTGGAGGCGGCGCCCGGCGGGGTGCCCGCACTCGGCTTCCTCCTCTGCCTGACCAGGGCCCAGCTCGACCTGTACGTGGCGACCTGCCTGGCGGGCGGGGACGGGCCGGACGGGTTCGCGCGCGAGGACCGTACGGCGGCGGAGGCGTTCATGTTCGCCGCGCTGCTGTCGGGGTCGGAGGCGTCGCTGCACCGTGTGCCGCCTGCGGACGGCAACGGACCTGGCGGGTGGAAGGTCTCCGTCGGCAGGCGGCGGCACGTCGTGCCGCGACCGGCCGCGCGGCGCGGCGCGTTGGGCATGACCATCCGGAAGGAGACCTACGACGGCCGGATCTGGTGCCCGAGGATCGAGAACCAGAGCTGGCTGGCGCGCAGGGACGGGACCGTCTACTTCACCGGCAACACCATGATCGCCTGCCCGCACCGGAAGGTGTTCCAGGGGCGCGGGCCGCACCATCTGCCCGCCGCCAACGGCCCGGGGCTCAATTCCGGCCACTACGCCGTGCTGGGGCTGGTGGGCAGCACCGGGCTCGTCCAGCCGCCCGACGGCGTCCTGCACGCCGTCCTCGACGCGATCGAGCACCTGCGCACCAGTGGCCGCGCCGGCAAGGAGATCAAGGGGCACCGCGACGGCTACGCCACCGCCTGCCCCGGCGACCCTCTCTACGCCTGGGTCAGGCGTGGCGCCCCGCGCCCCGGCGGCACCGCCGAGCCACCGCCGCCGCCCTCGGCGCCGCCGTTCCCCGGGCGGCTGCTGAGGTATCCGCCGGTGACACGCGGCGAGGACGTACGCACGTGGCAGGCGCAGATGAGGAAACGCGGCTGGGACATCGACGTGGACGGCGCGTACGGTCCCGAGTCGCGCGACGTGTGCCGCAGTTTCCAGCGCGTGCAGGGGATCGACGACGACGGGATCGTGGGCCCGATCACGTGGCGGCTGGCGTGGGAGGCCCCGACCAGCTGATCTCGCGTAGGGGTGGGCCCTGGGTTACCCGGTTCGCGGCCGTCCGCCTACTATCCGAACATGGAACTGGCAGCGGGGTTCGCGCCTGTGTCGCGCGACGACTGGCGGGCGCTGGCGGTGGCGGTCCTGCGTAGATCCGGGATCGAGGCGGACTCTCCCGAGGAGGCGCTGTCCACCCTGACCTACGACGGGGTGGCGGTCGCCCCGCTCTACGACGCCGGCGACCTTCCTGGAGATCCGGGCCTGCCAGGGGCGGCCACTTACCTGCGCGGGGCCAGGGCCGTGCCCGGGTGGGACGTGCGGCAACGGCACGCCGTGGCCGACCCCGAGGCCGTGCTGGCCGACCTGGAGAACGGCGGCACCTCGCTGTGGCTGGTCGTCGGGCCGGACGCCATCCCGGTGGGCGAGCTGGGCACGGTGCTGAAGGACGTCTATCTCGACCTGGCGCCCGTCGTGCTGGAGGCCGGCGAGCGGGCGGAGGAGGCCGCGCAGGCGCTGTTCGGGCTCGCCGCCGCCCGCGGCACCCCGCTGAGCGGCAATCTGGGAGCCTCCGGCGAGCTCGGGGCCCGGCTGGCGCGGCGCTGCGTCGCCGACTTCCCCGGGCTGCGGGCGGTCGTCGCCGACGCGACGCCCTACCATGACGCCGGCGGGAGCGACGCCGAGGAGCTGGGCTGCTCGATGGCACAGGGCGTCGCCGAGTTGCGGGCGCTCACCGGAGGCGGGCTCTCCGTCGAGCAGGCGCTGGGGCAGATCGAGTTCCGGTACGCCGCCACCGCCGACCAGTTCGCCACCATCGCCAAGCTGCGCGCGGCACGCCGGCTCTGGGCCAGGGTCGCCGAGGTCTGCGGCGCGGCCGAGCACGGAGGTCAGGCGCAGCACGCCGTGACGAGCGCGGCCATGATGACGGCCCGCGACCCGTGGGTCAACATGCTGCGCACCACGCTCGCCTGCTTCGCCGCGGGCGTGGGCGGAGCCGAGGCGGTCACCGTCCGGCCGTTCGACGCCCGCCTGCGGTCACCGGACGCCTTCTCCCGCCGCATCGCCCGCAACACGCAGGCGCTGCTGATCGAGGAGGCGGGTGCGGGGCGGGTGATCGACCCCGCGGGCGGCTCCTGGTACGTCGAACGCCGCACCGCCGACCTGGCCGAGCGGGCGTGGGACTGGTTCCAGGAGATCGAGGCGGCCGGAGGGTTCACGGCGGCGGCCGGGTTGGTGTCCGAGCGGATCGCCGCCACCCGTGACCGCCGCGCCGACGACATCGCCCACCGGCGCCTGCCCATCACGGGCGTGAGCGAATACCCCGACCTCCACGAGAAACCCCTGCGCCCCGCGTCGGCCTCCGGCACAACCGCACCGGACGACGGCGGGAGCGTGGGGCTGCCCCGGGTGAGCTACGCCGAGCCCTTCGAGGAACTGCGCGATCTGGCCGACGCACAGGCCGAGCGTCCCAAGGTGTTCCTCGCCACGATCGGCCCTGTGGCCGTCCACACCGCCAGGGCGGCGTTCGCGGCGAACCTGTTCCAGGCGGGCGGCCTGCAGACCGAGACCGCGGGCCCGGGCGCCGACCCCGAGCAGATCGCCACCGCCTTCGCCGTCAGCGGCACGACGGTCGCCTGCCTGTGCTCGAGCGACAAGCTGTACGCCCAGCACGCCACGGCCGTCGCCGCCGCCCTGCGCAAGGCGGGGGCGAAGAAGGTGTGGCTGGCGGGGAAGGAAGACTACGAGGGCGTGGACGCCACCCTGCACGCGGGCTGTGACGCGCTGGCCGTGCTCCGCACGACCTTCGACGACCTGGAGGTGACCCGATGATCCCGGACTTCTCCGGCATCCCGCTCAACGGCGGGCCCAAGCCGGGGACGGACGCCCCCGAGCCGGCGGGCGAGGTGTGGGAGACGCCCGAGGGCATCGAGGTCAAGCCGCTCTACACCGCCGGCGACCTCGACGGTCTCGACTTCCTGGGCACCTATCCCGGCGCGGCCCCCTACCTGCGCGGCCCGTACCCCACGATGTACGTCAACCAGCCGTGGACGATCCGCCAGTACGCGGGCTTCTCCACGGCCGAGGACTCCAACGCCTTCTACCGCCGCAACCTCGCCGCGGGGCAGAAGGGCCTGTCGGTGGCGTTCGACCTGGCCACGCACCGAGGCTACGACTCCGACCATCCCCGTGTCGCCGGCGACGTGGGCATGGCGGGGGTGGCGATCGACTCCATCTACGACATGAGGCAGTTGTTCGACGGGATCCCGCTCGACCGCATGTCCGTGTCGATGACCATGAACGGCGCCGTGCTGCCCGTTCTCGCGCTGTACATCGTGGCGGCCGAGGAGCAGGGTGTCGCGCCGGAACAACTCGCGGGGACGATTCAGAACGACATCCTCAAAGAGTTCATGGTACGCAACACCTATATTTATCCACCGGCACCGTCGATGCGTATTATTTCGGATATTTTCGCGTATACGAGCGAGAAGATGCCGAAATTCAACTCGATCAGCATTTCCGGGTACCACATCCAGGAGGCCGGCGCCACATGCGACCTGGAGCTGGCCTACACGCTGGCCGACGGCGTCGAATATCTGCGGGCCGGGGTCGACGCGGGCATGGACATCGACCGGTTCGCGCCGCGGTTGTCGTTCTTCTGGTGCATCGGCATGAACTTCTTCATGGAGGTCGCCAAACTGCGCGCCGCCCGGTTGTTGTGGGCGAAGCTCGTTTCCGGATTCAACGCCAAAAACCCGAAGTCCCTGAGCCTCCGTACGCACAGCCAGACCTCCGGCTGGTCCCTGACCGCGCAGGACGTCTTCAACAACGTCGCCCGCACCTGCGTCGAGGCCATGGCCGCCACCCAGGGCCACACCCAGTCGCTGCACACCAACGCCCTGGACGAGGCCCTCGCCCTGCCCACCGACTTCTCCGCCCGAATCGCCCGCAACACCCAGCTCCTCCTCCAGCAGGAGTCGGGAACCACGCAGGTGATCGACCCGTGGGGCGGCTCCTACTACGTCGAACGCCTCACCCACGACCTCGCCGCACGCGCCTGGGAGCACATCCAGGAGGTCGAGTCCGCCGGCGGCATGGCCAGGGCCATCGAGGCGGGCCTGCCCAAACTGCGCATCGAGGAGGCGGCCGCCCGCACCCAGGCCCGCATCGACTCGGGCCGCCAGCCCGTCATCGGCGTGAACAAGTACCGCGCCACCGGTGACGACGACATCGAGGTGCTCAAGGTCGACAACAGCTCCGTACGCGCCCAGCAACTCGACAAGCTCGCCAGGCTCCGCGCCGAACGCCACGAACCCGACGTCCAGCACGCGCTCGCCGCGCTCACCAAGGCCGCCGACAACCCAGCGCCCGGCTTGGAGCACAACCTGCTCAAGCTGGCCGTCGACGCCGCCCGCGCCAAGGCCACCGTGGGCGAGATCTCCGACGCGCTGGAGCGGGTCTTCGGCAGGCACGCCGAGCAGGTCCGTACCATCTCAGGGGTGTACCGCGACGAGTCAGGCCCCTCCGCCGCCATCGAACGTGCCCGCCAGGCCTGCGCCGATTTCGAGCGAGCGGAAGGACGCCGCCCGCGCATCCTGGTCGCCAAGATGGGCCAGGACGGTCACGACCGCGGCCAGAAGGTGATCGCCACCGCCTTCGCCGACCTGGGCTTCGACGTCGACGTCGGCCCGCTGTTCCAGACGCCGGAAGAGGTCGCCAGGCAGGCGGTCGAGGCCGACGTGCACATCGTGGGCGTGTCGTCGCTGGCGGCCGGCCACCTCACGCTGGTGCCCGCGCTGCGCGAGGCCCTCGCCGCTCACGACGCCGGCGAGACCATGATCGTGGTCGGCGGCGTCATCCCGCCGGACGACCACGACGCGCTGCGGGCCGCCGGCGCCGCCGCGATCTTCCCGCCGGGCACCGTGATCGCCGACGCCGCCCTCGACCTCATCGACCAGCTGAGGAAGCGTCCCTAGGGCTGCCGGGTCGTGGCCGGCCGGTTCGGGAGACTTCCGGCGCATCCGCCGGGAGGGGGCGCCCTTCGGAGGCCGGGGAGCGCCTCAACGCGGGCACATGGTGACGGAGACGGTCCGCTGGGTGGTGAGGGGAGAGGTGATCCGCAACGTGACCTTGTGGACGCCGCCCGAGCTCGTGAGGGTGTGCGGCGCGGCCAGATAGCGCCGGCCGTTGCGCGAGATGCCCGCCGTCGCGCGGCCCAGGGCGGAGCCGTCGACATACCAGGTGTAGGCGAAGTTCACCGCGCCCCCGGTCCGCTCGACCAGCGCCTGGAGCGTCGCCTCGCCGCCGGCCCAGCAGTCGCCGTTCCTCGTACCCCCGGCCCGCACGTAGACCAGCCTCAGCCGGCCCTTCGTGGCGCGGCCGGTGCCCGTCGACTCGTCGGGCTGGGGGTCGGCCGTACGGCTGCGCCGCCGCCGCTCGGTCGTGGTGGCGGACGGAGAGGCCGTCGGCGCCTCGCTGACGACGGCGAGTCTCGTGGTCTTCTGGGTGGGCGTGGTGGGGGTGAGCCAGACGATGGCGCCGCCGAGGGCGAGCACGCACATGCCGGAGACGGAGGCGATGAGCACCTTCTTCGCCCTGCGCCGTTTGCGCGGCGGCGGCGCGGCCGCGGATGTTCCCCCGCCGGCGACCAGGGCGTCGACGAGCGCCGAGGAGTGCGCGGTCGGCACCGAGTGCGTGGACTCGGGCGCGTGAGGAGGCGCGGTGGCATGCGGCTGGGACTCGAACGGCGCCGAGTCGAGGCCCTGCTTGGCGGCGAACGGAGCGGGCGGCTCCGACCAGGCCGGCACCTCGGGCGCCTGCCCGCCGTTCCCCTCGTCCTGCGTCCCGAACGGCGCCCCGTACCCGGTCGGCGCCTCGGACGGGCTGTCCTGCCCGTACGCCGGCGGCGTACCGTACGCGGACGGGGACTCGACCGGCTGCGACAGATCGAACAACGCCTGAAGCGGCGAGCCGTCCTCCTCGTGGCCCGCCTGCCCGTGACCCGCTTCGCCGGGGCCGCTCCGCGCGTCGCCCGGCTGCGCAAGTCCTCCCTGCGCAAGTCCTCCCTGCGCAAGTCCTCCCTGCGCGAGGCCTGCCTGCGCGTAGCCCTGCGCCGGGCCTGGCTGCGGATCCTGGACCTCGTGACCGGGTCCGTGCGGGCCGCCGCCCGGCTGGGCTTCGTGCGACGGGTACGCGGCCTGCCCGGGCCCGTAACCGGAGTCCCCGGACGCCGCACCCTGCTGTGGCGCCCTGGTCCTGCGCCTGGGCAGGGGCTCACCGACCACCCTGCCGAGGGGCGGGGGATCGCCGACGTCCTTGCCGAGGGGCGCGGACGCGTCCTGGTCGAGGGTCTGGTCGGCGGTCTGCTGCCAGGCCGCGGAATCGTCGGTTCGCTGCCTTGCCGGGGAGCCGGCCGCCTCGGGCCGCGCCTGCCCGGGCGGCTCGCCCCAGGCCTGGCCGTGCGACTCGGACCGGGCGGCCTCCCCCGGCGTGTCGAACGCGGCCGCCTGGCCGGGGCCCTGCCGCGCGGCCGTGGACTGTTCGGCGCCGGTGCCCGGTGCGGGTTCGGCGGAGGCGGGCTCAGGTGTCTGCTCCCAGAGCCAGTCCGGGGTGTCGTTCGTGGCCGGCCGGCTCGCGGGCTGAGGCGCCGGCGTCTGGTACGGCGTGTCGTACGCGGGAGCCTGCCGCCCGCCCTCCGCCTCCGGGACGAGCGCGCCCTGCGGAAAGGCGCCACCATGAGGGACGCCGCCATGAGGGGCAGGACCACCGTGCGCGGCGGGACCACCGTGCGCGGCGGGACCACCGTGCGCGGCGGGACCACCGTGCGCGGCGGGACCACCGTGCGGGGAGGCCGCGCCTTGGGGGGCGGCGTCTTGAGT
>NZ_JAAAHR010000236.1:0-11373 GCF_009908215.1 Nonomuraea sp. K271
ACCGACTCCACCTGCGGGTCGGGCGGGCTGGGCAGCAGGTCGTCCGGGTGCACCCCCTTGATCAGTTCCCCCATCGCCGTGAACGACCCCACCTCCGCGGCGCAGCTTCCGCAGCCGGCCAGGTGGTGCTCGAAAGCGGTCTTCTCCTCCTCGCTGAGCAGGCCCAGCGCGTACGCGGCCACGTCCTCGTGACGCACCTCCGTCATCGTGGCGTCACCCCCCTGTCGTCGTGACGCACCACGTTCATGGCAGCGTCACCCCCCTTTCCTCGAGCGCCACGCGCAGCGCGCGCATGGCGTAGTACACGCGGGACTTCACCGTGCCCACCGGCACGCCGATCGTCTCCGCCGCCTCCTGGACGGTGCGGTCCAGCAGGAACGTCTCCGTGAGCACCTGACGATGGGCAGGTGACAGCGAGAGCATCGCCTCGGTCACCACGATCTCCCGTAACAGGCGCTCGTCCTCCGCGGCCACGGGCGCGGCTCGGTCCCGGATGTCGTCGACGGTGTCGAGGGGGCGGGTGCCCGACCGTCTGTGGTCGTCGATGACCACGCGGCGGGCCACCGTGGCCAGCCACGGCATCAGCGAGCCGGTGTCGGTACGCAGGTCGTGGAGGTTGCGCCAGGCGCGTACCAGGGTCTCCTGCACGACGTCCTCGGCCCAGCGCCGATCGCCGCCCGTCAGCCGGATGGCGAAGGCCATCAGGGGGGCGCCGTACTCGGCGTAGAGGGCTCGGACCATGGCTTCGTCCGTTACGCGGTGATTCACAAGGGGCCGGACTCCTTGCGCTGAGTTATCACGAAATATCGCGCTAGGTACGTTGGTATTGAGAATTAGTACTCTAGCCAGCAGCAGGTCGCAGGGCAGGTCGTTTGCCCCATTCGCCACCCAGCCAGATTTAATCGATAAATCGCGTTAACTCTCCCGAGTTCATCATTTGATCTTGGCCTGGCCGGCCGCGACCGCTCTGACCTGCGCACCGTACGGCGGCGCACGCGAGACGGCCGGAAGCACGCCGGGGCCGCCGACGCACGGATTGCCGCTGGACCCGGCCCGAGCCACCCACCTAAGCTCTGAGCCGACAACGACCAATGTGAGACTTCTGCCCGGTGACGGAGCCCGGCGTGGGGTGAGCGTCCCCACACCGCGCCGGCACTGGACGGTTCCAGGCGATGACCACGGGTCGGCACATCAGGACGCCGACGACCCCGGGTGGTCCGCCCCGCCGGGCGGCGAAAGGGACGCGCCGTGCTACCGGCGACCTACCGCGCACTGCTGCGCACTCCTGGCGCCACCGCCTTCTTCTCCACCGCCACCGCAGGGCGCGTCGGCATCGCGATGACCAGCCTCGGCCTCGTCTGGCTGGTCCACGGCCGAACCGGCTCCTACGCCGTCGCCGGCCTGGTGACCGGCGCCTTCGCCGTCGCGGAGGCCCTGGCCGGGCCGCAGCTCGGCCGGCTGCTCGACCGCTTCGGCCAGACCCGGATGCTGCCGCCCGTGCTGCTCGCCCACGTCGTCGCGGTGACCACGCTGCTGGCCCTGGTCTCTGCCGGCAGCCCCGCGTGGCTGATGACGGCGACCGGAGCGGCGGCCGGCGCGACGATCCCGCAGCTCGGAGCGCTGTCCGCGGCCCGCTGGTCCGCCCTGCTGCGCGGCGGCCGGGCCGCCGAGCTGCCCGCCGCCTTCACGCTGGAGTCGCTGGCCAACGCGGTGGCGTACCTGGCCGGTCCCGTCGTGGTCAGCGCGGTCGGGGCGAGCGGCCATCCCGAGCTCGGGACCGCGCTCGCGGCCGGACTGGTCGTGACGGGCGGGCTGGCGCTCGCCGCTCAGCGGCGCACCGCTCCCGCGACGGCGTCCGAGGCCGGTGAACGCCGCCGGGCGGGCCGGTCACTGCTACGGCCGGGATTCGCCGTGATCGCCGCACTCAACCTCGCCGTCGGCGTGTTCTTCGGCGCGATGCAGGTCTCGGTGACCGCCTTCGCCGTCGAGCACGGGGCCCCCGCCGCCGCCGCTCCGCTCTATGCGGCGTCGAGCTGCGGCGGGCTGCTGACCGGCTGGTTGTACGGGCTGCGCCGCCTGCGGGTCGCACCGCGCACGCAACTGGTGCTCGGCACGTCCCTGCTCGCGGGCGCGTGCCTGCCGCTCCTGGTGGCCGATTCGCTGCCGGGCGCCGGAGTGGCGATCGCGCTGACCGGCACGATGGTCACGCCGATCCTGACGCTCTCGTCGATGCTCACGGAATCGGCCGTGCACCCGTACGCCCTCACCCAGGCGTTCGCGTGGCTCTCCTCGGCGAGCTCGGCGGGCTCGGCCGCCGCGGCGGCGGCCGCCGGGCACGCGGTGGACGCGGCCGGGGCGCACGGCGGCTTCGCGATCGCCTCGGCGGCCACGGCCACGATGACGGTGCTGGCCCTGGCCGGGTGGCGCACGCTACACGTACGGACGGAAGCGGGCCTGTGACACGCCCCACGCCGACGAGCCTCCTACGACCCTCCGGACCGTCCGTCCGCCATCGACGGGCTGGGCCGGGCCTTCGGCACCGTCCAGCGCTCGGCCTCCAGCAGCAGTTCGCGGACCGTGGCGCGGCGGTCCTCCCACGGGTCGCCGAGCAGGGCGCGTACCACGTCGATCGCCGCCGGGCGGGACAGCGCGTTCGGGCGGCGGCACTCCTCGATCACCACCCGCAGTTCGGGCACCGGCCCGAGGTAGGGGCGCTCGCCGTCGCGAACCGGCCGCCCGGTGGCGGCGAAGACGATCACGTCCGCCCAGTCTCTGACGTCGGCGGAGGGGAACTCGCTGCTGCGCGGGCCCGGCGCGAAGAACGCCCGCCCCTCCGGCCCGATCATGACGTTGCCCGGGTTGAGCCGCAGTCCCGCGATCCCGCCCAGGTGCAGCCTGGCCATGGTGGCGGCGGTGCCCAGCGCGAGCAGGTGCAGCGCCTCTCCGCTGTACGGCCCGGCCGCCTGGACGACGGCGACGAGTGGTTCGCCCTCCGCCAGGTAGTCGCGCGGCAGCAGGGCCAGTCCGTCACTCCATCCCAGAAAGTCCATCGTCGTCCTCCTGGCAGCCGGGCTCGGGCACGCCGGCGTCCCTTGCCGACGGGCACCGCCGTGTCGTCAGGGGGTACGCCGTCCGGGGCCGAGCGGGTTCAACGGCTCGGGCCGGTGCACGGATCCGCTATGGCGTCCCACCCCAGGAGACCCGGCCGAAGCGGCGGAATCTAGGCCGCGGCGTCCAGTTCGCGGAAGGCGGCACGGTAGGCGCTGGGCGAGGTCCCCACGGCGGCGTGGAAGTGTTTGCGCAGGTTGGCGGCCGTACCGAGCCCCGCCTGCTCGGCCACCTGGTCCACGGGCAGGTCCGACTCCTCCAGGAGTTCCCTGGCGCGTTCGACGCGCTGCTGGGTGAGCCAGGTCATCGGGGTGCTGCCGACCTCGTCGCGGAAGCGCCGGGTGAAGGTGCGTACGCTCATGGCCTCCTTGGCGGCCATCTGAGCCAAGGTGACGGGCTCCCCCAGCCGCCGCAGGGCCCACTCGCGGGCGGCCGCGGTGGAGGGCGACGACGGCTCCGGCACGGGATGGCGGACGTACTGTGCCTGCCCGCCCTCCCGGTGCGGCGGCACGACGGTGCGGCGGGCGACGTCGTTGGCGACGGCCATGCCGAAGTCGCGGCGGATCATGTGCAGGCACAGGTCGATCCCCGCGGCGCACCCCGCCGACGTCAGGACGTCGCCGCCGTCGGCGTACAGGACGTTCGCGTCCAGCTCCACCTGCGGGAACAGCCGGGCGAAGCGGTCGGCGAAGCGCCAGTGCGTCGTGGCGAGCCGCCCGTCGAGCAGGCCGGCGGAGGCCAGGACGAAGGCGCCCGTGCAGATCGAGGCCACGCGGGCGCCGGGCCGGATGCGGGCGAACGCGCCGGCGAGCGGCGCGCTGAGCGTGGGGTCCTGCTGCTCGTAGTCGTCGTAGGAGGACAGCACGATCACGGTGTCGGCCTCCGCCAGCGCCTCCGGGCCGTGCGCGACGTTGACGGTGAAGTCCCCGTCCGTACGCACCGCGCCCGCCCGCAGGGCACAGGTCACGACCTCGTACAGCGGCTTCCCGTCCGCCGACGCCCCCGCGCGGGCCTGCCCGAACACCTGGTGGACGATGCCCAGCTCGATCGGCAGGGTCATCTGCCGGGCGAGCACGGCGACGTGGTGGCGGGCGGGGTGGGAGAAGACGGGGCGCATGGCCATATTGTTGCGCATCACGGCTATCCAGACACTCGCCGGGGTGGCGCCCTGCCGGAAGGCTGGAGCCATGGTTCAGCACGTGCAGACCTCGTCGCCGTCACCGCCCGGCTCGCGCCCTGGCACGCGCCGCGCGTGGGTCGTCGCGGCCGTCGCGGGCGCGGCCATCGTGGCCGCGGGCGCCTTCACGACTGTGCCCGGCCTTCTGATCTCCCCGCTGCACCAGCAGTACGCCTGGGACCGGGGCCACATCGCGCTGGCCGCCTCCGTCAACATGATCTTCTTCGGCTTCACCGCGCCCTTCGCGGCGGCCCTCATGGAACGCGCCGGCATCCGCCGCGTGGCGGCGGGCGCCCTGCTGCTCATCGCCGCCGGCGCCCTTCTCACCAGCGTGATGGCCGCGCCGTGGCAGCTCGTCGTGTACTGGGGTGTCCTGATCGGCCTCGGCAGCGGCTGCCTGACCATGACCTTCGCCGCCATGATCACCGGCCGCTGGTTCGTACGGCGTCGCGGGCTGGTCACCGGCGTCCTGAGCGCGTCCAGCCATCTGGGGCAGCTCGTCTTCCTGCCGCTGCTCGCCTGGTCGGTCGACCGGTTCGGGTGGCGGCCCCCGGTCGTGACGCTGGCCCTCGCCGCCCTGGCGGTGTCGGCCGTGGTGGCCCTGCTCCTGCGCGACCACCCGGCCGACGTCGGCGTGCCGCCGTACGGGGGCGAGCGTGTCGTCGCCAGACCCGCTCCCGCCACCGGAGCCGCGCGCCGCACCGTCACGGTCCTCATCGACGCCGCCCGCACCGGTACGTTCTGGCTGCTGGCCGGCATGTTCGTCATCTGCGGCGCCACCACCAACGGCATCATGTGGAGCAACTGGGTGCCCGTGGCCCACGACCACGGGATGCACGCGACCGCCGCCGCGTCGATGTTGTCCCTGATCGGCGTCTTCTCCGCCCTGGGCGCGGCCGTCTCGGGCTGGCTCACCGACCGGTTCGACCCCCGCCACCTGCTGGCCTGCTTCTTCACCGTCCGCGCCCTCACCCTGCTGGCCCTGCCGATGGTGCTCTCCGCCACCGTGCAGCCGTCCCTGGTCGTGTTCGCGGTCGTCTACGGCCTCGTCGACGTCGCCACCGTCCCGCCGGTCATCGCGCTCGCCCAGCGCCGCTACGGTGACGACGGCCCCATCGTCTTCGGCTGGGCCAACTCCGCCCACCAACTCGGCGCGGGCGCCGCGGCCTTCCTCGGGGCGACCGCCCGCGACCTGTTCGGCACGTACGACGCCGTCTGGGCGGTGCTGAGCGCGACCTGCGTCGTCGCGGCCCTGACCGCGCTGACCGTACGCCTGTCACGGGGTTGACCTTGACGCGGCGTCAACGTTTCTCATGGGAGGCGTCCAGCCGAAGAGGGGAGCACGATGGTCAGAGCCGCGCTGCGCGTCCTGGGGTTCGAGCTGAAGGGTCTGGCCAGCATCGCGTTGTGGATCGTGCGCAGACCCCACGGCGTCCCGCCCGGGGCGAGCGCCTTCTCCTACGCCAAGGAGCAGGCGTTCATGCTGACGCTGATGTTGTTCGCGATGGCGATCGAGACGGTGGTGGTGGACCTGCTGCTGGTCGCGCTCGGCGTGCCCGGATGGTTGCGGTACGCCGTGCTGGTGGCCGACCTCTACGGGCTGCTGTTCGCGGTCATGCTGGCCGCTGCCTCCGCCAACCGGCCGCACGTCGTCACGGACGGGGAACTGCGCATCAGGTACGCCGCCTATTTCGACGTACGGGTGCCCCTCGACCGGATCGTGTCGGTACGGACCGGCCGCAACCTCAACGAGGAGAGCATGATCTCCGTCGCGGACGGGCGGCTCGCCGTGGCCGTGGGCTCGCAGACCAACCTGACGGTCGAGCTGGACGGGCCGGTCACCGTCGTCCGCCCGCTCGGCCGCCGGGCCGAGGTCACCTCGATCCGGTTCTTCGCCGACGACCCCGAGGCGGTGCCGGCGGCGCTGCGCCCCCGGCTGACCGTGCCCTCATGAGCCTTGGCCCTTCCTGGCGGGAGGCGTGCGGCGCGGGATCGAGCGCAGGTCGAAGGCGAACCGGGCGGCGGAGTCGGCGATCGCGTCGGCGTTCACGTCGAGCGCCGTGGTGTTGACGTTGCGGATCGTGTCGCACGCCTGGTGGTAGCAGGCGTCGTACGCGGTGCCCGCCGTACCGCCGAACAGCCGCGCCTCCGCGGCCGTCTTGACGCCTTCCGCGCCGGTGAAGATGCCGCCCGCCGGGATGCCGACGGCGATGAAGGGGCCGTAGTCCGAGCGGCCGTCGAAGTCGGTGCCGACGGTTCGCAGGTCGCGGGAGCGGTAGAAGTTCTGGAACTGCCGCTCGATCTGGGCGGAGCCGGGCGGGCCCGCCGCTGCGCCGGCGTCGTCGGAGTTGTCGCCGTCGTACAGCTTGTACGCGAAGTTGGGCGAGGCGACCATGTCGAAGTTCAGGTAGAGCCGGATGCGGTCGCGTTCGGTCTGCGGCAGAGCCGCGACGTACTGGTCGGAGCCGAGCAGGCCGAGCTCCTCCGCGGCCCAGAAGGTGAAGCGCAGCCGGTTCTTGACCGGGAAGCGGGCCATCTCCTCGGCCACCTCCAGGATGGCGGCGGCGCCTGAGCCGTTGTCGTTGACGCCGGGGCCGGCGGGCACGCTGTCGAGGTGGGCGCCGAGCATGACGACGTTGCCCGGGTCGCCGGCGCGGGACTCGGCGATGACGTTGTGGTCGGTGCCGATCGCGACGGTGGAGTCGACGGTGAGCCGGACGGTCGCGTTGCGCGCGCCGGCCAGCCGCTCGCCCACCGCGAAGTCGGCGTACACCATGGGGATGCCGGCCCGCCACTCGCCGATGTCGAGCTGCTCGGCCTCCGTACGTCCTTCCTGGCCTTCGTTGAACACGATGACCGCGGCGGCTCCGGCCGCCTTGGCGTTGCGCACCTTCTGGGAGAAGGCGCAGGTGCCGCGCTGGATGAGCGCGATCCGGCCCGCCACGAACCCCTCGAAGTCTGAGGCCTCGCAGCCGCTGGTGGAGGACGGCGTGGCGGCCGGGGGCAGCGTCAGGTCCACGGCCTGCACCTGCGCGGTCACGTCGCCGGCCGGGGAGGGCTGAAAGGCGAAGAAGTCCTCTTTGGGGACGTACGTCCGCCGGCCCGGCGCGGTCTCGGCGAGGGTGGGCGGGCCGTTCTCGGACCAGCTCTCGACGAACTCGACAGGCGAGAACGTGACTTTGTAGCCGGCTGCGCGCAGTTTGCCGGCCACGTAGTCGCGGGAGGCGTCGTAGCCGGTCGTGCCCGCGGCCCGGTTGCCGCCGTGCGCTGTGGCGATCGTCTGGAAGGCGCGGAGATGTTCCTCGACGTTCGCGCCCCGCACCTGCCTGACCAGCCTGTCCGCGTACGTGTCGGCCGGCCCGGCCGCCTGGGCCGGCGCCGGCCCGATCACTGGCCCGGTGAGGAGCTGCAGGGGCAGGCCCAGTGCGGTGATCAGTGCGGTGATCAGTGCGGTGACGATTCTGCGCATGAACGATTCCCCTGTCGTGGATGGGAATACGACATTCCCCCGAGCCGCGATCGGAAGGTAAATCCCCAGCTACGGCGCAGACAAGGCCTGCTCCTACGGCAAAATCAGGACATGTTCGAGCAACGCGTTCACTCGCCCCGACGTGCGCGGGCGCGGCGTTTGCCCTCGTGCATCGCCTGCACGCGGGCCACCGGGATGGTGTGCCCCTCCTCCACCAGGTCCGCGGGCAGCCGTTGTGGCTCGGGCATGAGCTCCGCCCACGGGTCGCCCCCCTTGAGCAGCCCGGCCGCCGTGCGCACGGTGAAGTCGGCGGGCGTCACGCGGTCGAGCTCGTCCCAGGGCACCGGGAAGGAGACGGGCACGCCGGGACGGATGCGGGGACTGTAGGCGGCGACGACCGTCGCGCCACCCGCGCGCGTGGAGTCGAGGAACACCTTGCCCTCGCGGTCCTCCCGGATGAACGCCGTGGTCGCCAGCGCCGGGTCCAGCCGCTCGGCGCGGGCCGCCAGCGCGCGGGTGGCCGCCGCGAGGTCGTCCACCGCCGTGTCGCCGGCCACGGGTACGAACACGTGCACGCCCTTCGCCCCGCTCGTCTTCACCGCCCCCGACAGCCCGGCGTCGCTCAGGGCCTGGCGGACGAGGAGGGCGCCCTGCACGGCCGGTGCGAAGGAGTCGTCCTGATCGGGCGGGTCGAGATCGAGGATCATGTGCGTGGACCGGTCGCCGGCGAACAACGCCGGGTGGTACTCCACCGCCCGCTGGTTCGCGAACCACAGGAGCGTACGCCTGTCGTCGCACAGCGCGTACGTCACCTGCCGCTGCGACGCCTCGGCCCAGACGGTGACGGACCTGACCCAGTCGGGCGCGTACTTCGGCAGGTTCTTCTGCATGAACGGCCGCTGCCCCGGGCGGACGCGCATCACGGAGAGCGCGCGGTCGCGCAGGACGGGGACGATGCGGCCGGCCACGGCGTCGAGGTAGTCGACCAGGTCGCGCTTGGTGGCGCCGGCGCCGTCGAACAGCCGCTGGTCGAGATTGGTCAGTGCGACCCCGTCACGGGTCTCATCGGCGGCCACCCACCCTACGATGCCACAGACGCCCCCAAAGCCGACCGGCGGAGTGAAAACACCATGACCCGTTACCTGTACCTCACGCGCCACGGCGACGCCACGCCCGGCGGCGGGCTGACGGACGCGGGCCGCCGCCAGGCCACGCTGCTCGGCGAGCGGCTCGGTGACGTGCCGCTCGCCGCCGTGCACCACGGCCCGCTCCCCCGTGCGGCCGAGACCGCGCGCCTCGTCGGCGAGCGACTCCCCGGCGTCCCGCTGGTCGAGTCGCGGGCGGCCGGCGACTACGTCCCGTACGTCCCGGTCAGGCAGGACCTGCCGGAGGAGTACGCCGACGGTTTCCTGGAGTTCGTCGGCCGCTTCCCCGGGGACGAGCGCCGCGACGGTCCGGCGCTGGCCCGCGAGGCCGTGGAGCTGTTCACGGGGCCGGCCGCGCAGACCCGCCACGAGCTGGTGGTGACGCACAACTTCCTGATCGGCTGGCTCGTACGCGCCGCCATGGACGCCCCCGACTGGCGCTGGCTGGGCGTCAACCACTGCAACGCCGCCCTGACCGTCATCCGCTACGCGCCCGGCCGCCCGCCGTCCGTGCTCTTCTTCAACGACATGGCCCACCTGCCGGCGGAGCTCCGGTGGACCGGCTTCCCACCCGAGCTCCGCCTGTGATCACCGTCCGAGGTGGTCGCCCAGCAGCTTGAAGAACGCGTCGCCGCGGACGATCTCGAAGGGGTCGCCGAGCAGCGTGCCGAGCTCGGCGAGGTCGCTCGGTGACCAGTTCCAGGCGTTGACGGCGCCGGCGATGAACAGCGGCTTGCTGCCGTCCCATCCCTCGATGTGCTTGACCAGCGTGTCGTGGTATTCCTGGGCCTTGCCCTGCGGCATGAAGTTGCCGATCACGGGCAGCCCCGCCGGGTTGATCTGCAGGTCGCCGGTCTCCCACGACTGGATGATGCCGCGCAGCCCGGTGTTCTTCTTGTACGAGCGCACGATGCGCTCGTCGAAGGCCACCCAGCCGTCGTCCTCCTCGTTGCGGTGGTTGTAGGCGTAGACGAGGTCCATGCCGGTCCTGCGCAGGAACTGTCCCGTCAGCTTCGTGTACGCGTCCAGCGCCTCCTTCGGCCACGACCCGGGGTAGGTGTAGCCGGCGCCCGACGGTCCGGCGATCAGCAGGTCGTTGGGCGTGGCGGTGCGCTGGAAGTAGGCGAGGATCGCGGGGCCGATCTCGGCCAGCAGGGGGCTGACGGTCCAGTTGGTGGGCACTTCGCCGCGCTTGTCGTCGTCCCAGATCTGCCGCATCCTGCGCTGGCAGTACTGGACGTTGTCGCCCTCGCCGACGGTGAGCGTGACGTAGACACGGTTGCGCAGGGTGGCCCGCGGCCGCGGCGGCACCCGATCGGAGACCTTGGCGTGCACGCCGGCGTGCACGGTGGCGTTCATGTAGTAGTCGGCGGGGATGACCTCGACGGCGTGTTGCGAGGCACGGTCGACGCCGCCCCATTCGCCGGCCACGTCGTTGGAGAACCACCCGGCGTACGGCGTGGTCGGCTCGACCTTGCCGAGGATCTCGTCGAGCAGTTCGCCCGTCTGGCCGCTGGGCGGCAGCCAGAAGACCATGGCGCGCATGGCCACGGTGTAGTCGCGGAAGTAGGGGAAGGGCTCGATCCTGGTCGGCGCGGTGGTGGTGGCAGTCACCAGGAACTGGTTCCACAGGTCCACGTCGACGGTGAGCTGCTGGGTGCCTTCCGGCGCGGTGAAACGGTAGACGAAGTAGCCGCCTCCGTCGGAGAACCGGTTGTTGTTGGCGCCGATCGAGGAGTTGACGCCGTCGAACAGGTACGGCTCCTCGGCGTCCGTGCCGGGCGTGAAGGAGACGATCTCCTTGCCGTCGGCCTTGACCGTGACCGCGCCCACCGAGGGGCCCCAGCCGTCGTCGCTGAACGAGTCCTGGAAGCGCAGGTAGACGCCGTCCTCGCCGGACAGTTCCCGGCTTAGGTCGAAGGTGCGCACCTCGCGGTTGGAGGTGTCGCGGATGCGCTCGGTCTCGCGGGCGACCTCGCGCCACCGCACGTCCTCCACGCTCACGGTCCTGGTCGGCGGCAGGCCGCTGAGCAGGGCGTGGGTGCAGCGGGGGAACAGGTTGTCGAGCTGCCACCGGTACGTGCCGAGGACGTCGTCGGGTTTGAATTTGCCGCGCAGGTCGGTGATGGTCTTGAAGCCGTGCTCGGCGGCCTGCTCGGCCGTGGCGGCCACGGCGCCTTCCAGGCCGGCGAGGGTGGTGGCGACGTTCACCGAGTCGGGGACGTCGGGGTCGTGCAGGATGGCGCCGCGGGCCTCACGGCGGTAGCGGGCCACCAGGTCGAGGGCGTTGTCGTGGCGGGTGATGCGGGCGCCCAGGCTGTCGAGCCACGGGACGTCGAAGTTCTCCTCGTTGAAGTTGAAGTAGAGGCGCGGGTTACGGCGGTTGACCACTCCTTGGAGGGTGGTCAGGAGCAGCTGGTCGTTCCCGTGGAGGGTACTCACGTCGGCGTAGTCGAGCCGGGTGGGGCGACCGA
>NZ_JAAAHR010000237.1:0-11365 GCF_009908215.1 Nonomuraea sp. K271
GGGTGATAGGGGGTGCTCTGGGTGGAAGGCCTGCCCTTGCGCTGGGGCGCGGTCAGGTGGAGCAGGACGTCGCGGATCGGGGGGCGGGCCGACGGGTCCTTGGCCAGGCAGGCCGGTACGACCTCCCGCAGCGGCCGTGGCAGCTCGCCGATCTCCGGCTCCTCGTTCACGATGCGGTTGATCACCACGGGCAGCGAGTCGTCCCCGAACGGCGGCATCCCCGTGGCCGCGAACACGATCACCGACGCCCACGCGAACACGTCCGAGGGCGTGCCCACCGGCTTGCCCGCGAGTTGCTCGGGAGCCATGTACGCAGGCGTCCCGACAATGGTGCTGGTCGCCTTCATGCCCGACCCGAGCGCCGCCGCGATGCCGAAGTCCACCACCTTCGGGCCCTCGGGCCCGAGCAGCACGTTCGCCGGTTTGAAGTCCCCGTGGAGCAGGCCCGCCTGGTGGATCGCGTCCAGCGCGGTCGCGGTCGCCACGGCGAGGCGCTGCAGGTCCACGCCGGTGTGCCGGCCTACCTGCTCGAGCGAGGGCCCGTCCACGTACTCCGACACGATGTACGCCCTGCCGCTGGTCGACGCGTCGAGCACACGCGCGATGCAGAAGGGCTCGACCGTGCGCGCGGTGGCGACGTCCTTGACCAGCCGGCCGCCCATGACGATGCCCTCGCGCAGCGCTTTGACGGCGACGGGGGTTCCGTTGCGTGCCTGGCCGAGGTAGACGACGCCGTGCCCGCCCGCGCCGAGCCGCCCGACCAGCCGGTACGGCCCCACCGCTGCCGGGTCGCCCTCGTGAAGGGGTTCGACGTTGGGCATGAGGGGAGTGACTCCTGTGACGGCTGAGATCAGAACTCCAGCACCCTACTGGCAAATGTCAAGCCTTGTAAGACATTAGGCTGATCAACTGGGAAGAAAGGGGTAAGTCGGGTGCATTCGCTGGAGGACTACGCCCGCGGCGTACGCGCCGGCTCGCGTACGTGGATCGGCCGGGCGATCACGCTCGTCGAGTCGACAAGAGCCGACCACATGGCCCTGTCCCAGCAACTGCTCGTCGAGCTGACCCCGCATTCCGGGCACGCGCGCCGGGTGGGCGTCTCCGGCGTGCCGGGGGTGGGCAAGTCGACCTTCATCGATGCCTTCGGCACCATGCTCACCGGCGAGGGCCACAAGGTGGCGGTGCTGGCGGTGGACCCTTCCTCCACGAGGACGGGCGGCAGCATTCTCGGCGACAAGACCCGCATGGCCCGGCTTTCGGCCGACCCCTCGGCGTTCATCCGCCCCTCGCCCACGTCCGGCACCCTCGGCGGCGTCGCCAAGGCGACCAGGGAGGCCATGGTGGTCGTGGAGGCGGCGGGGTTCGACGTCGTCCTGGTCGAGACGGTCGGGGTCGGCCAGTCGGAGACCGCCGTCGCCGACATGGTCGACACGTTCCTGCTGCTCACGCTGGCGCGGACCGGCGACCAGCTCCAGGGCATCAAGAAGGGTGTGCTGGAGCTGGCCGACGTGATCGCGGTCAACAAGGCCGACGGGGAACACGAGCTCCCCGCCAGGAAGGCCGCGCGCGAGCTGGCGGGAGCGCTGCGCATGCTCCGCTCCGACACGACGCCGCCGCCCGTGCTCACCTGCAGCGCCCTCACCGGTGACGGGCTGGACAAGCTGTGGCGCCAGATCCTGGCCCACGAGCAGGCGATCGACCTGCCCGCCAAGCGCCGCCGGCAACTGGTGCGGTGGACCTGGACCCTGGTGCAGGACCGGCTGCTGGCGGAGCTGCGCCACGATCCGGGAGTCGCGGCGATCACCGAGGAGGTGGAGCGCGACGTCCTCGCGGGCGACCTCACGCCCGCGCTCGCGGCCGACCGCCTGCTGTCGGTGTTCAAGGGTCCGTGATCTCCGGCGTCTCTGACCCCCGGCCCGACGGCGCGAACGGCGTCGTGGAAGCCGCCGGCTTGCGACCCCATCGAGCAGCCACGAGCATGCCACCACTACCCCGTGCACTTCTCGCACCAGATCGTTACTATTGCCACCCAAGCAGTCATCTTACGTGTACGAGGAGTAAGTGTTGGCGGGCGACGAAGTGCCACGTATACATCATTCGATGTCGATCAGAGGGCTGGGCGACGCTCTCACCGACGAGCGCGACGGCACCTCTCCGGTGTCACACCTGGACGCGGCAGGTCGCCTGCCCGAGGGCATGCGCATAGGCATGTTCGCCATGGGCGTGCTCGGCGCCCCCTTCGCGTTCCAGCACGACAACATCGTCGGCTACGCCGAGCAAATGGTCCGCAGCACCGTCAGCGGCCTGTACGAGCACCGGGAAGGGCTGCACCTGGTCACCCGTAACAACGAGATCGCGGAAGCGGGGAACGAAGAGCATGTCCAACGGATTTGAGCTCCCCACCCCTGGTGGTCCAAGCTCGTGGACGCCCATCGACGGGAGCGTCGACCTGAGAGATCTGCAGTACCTCACCCTCGGCATGCTGACGTTCAGCGCGGCCGTCTTCCCTGGTCTGCGACACACGGTGCTCTCATACGGGCTGACGCTGCCGACCGATCCGCAGAGGGTGCACAAGGCAGCGGACGGCTGGAGCGCCCTCGGCGAGGGCGTCTACACCGCGGGCCGGACGGCGCAGCAGCAGCACGACACCGTTCCTCAGGACAACTGGCAGGCGCCGGAGCGAGATCTCTACGGGGAGCGTATCGGGACCTACGCTGTGGCGTCCGACACCGCGGCCGACTCCGCGCGAGACCTTTCGACCATCTTGAGGTGGGTCGCCAACATTCAGACGGTAGGTCAGTACCTTCACTTCGCGCAGGCGGCAATATTGTCCGCGGTCACGATGAGGTCCCTGCTCATGGGGCCGGGAGGGCACATGTACGGCCAGCTCCAAGCGTATTCGGCGGGGAGATCCATCGAGCACGGGATCCAACGGCTGAAGGATCATCTCGTCACAGCCGGAGCAGGGCTCGGCCTGGCGACCGCCGGCGCCATCGCGGCGGATATCACCCTCACCGACGGACTCAAACCGTCCGACGGGGCGGCAAGGCACGCTGCGGCCACCTGACCGCCCCGCGGTGACGCCCCTCAGTGACCGAGTTTCTTCCGCAGGCGATCGAGCTCTCCCATGGCGTCCCTCATCATCCCGTCGAACGCCTGTTGCGCCTCGGCGACCTTCGCCGCCGCCGTGTCCGGGTCGGCCATGGCAGGATCCATGCCGCCGAACGAGTCGCCCATGATCGCGGACACCTGACGCTGAAGGTCGGCGTCGGCGTCACGGAGAGCGGCGAGAATCGCTGCCGACATCTCTTTGACGCTCATCCGCTTCGCTCGCGGATCGATCTCGAGCCGGGTCACGCCGCCCTGCGCGGTGCATTCGACCACGATGTGGCCGTTGGCCGCCGTGGCCCGGCCGACCGCGGCCGCGACCTCTTTCTGGGCAGCCTCGAAGTGGGCCACGCGTTGGCGGGAGTCTCGTAGGAACGCCTCGACATCGATGTGCGCGAAGTTGCCGAGCGGGCTCTCCATCGGAGTCCTTCCGTTCTGTATGAGCTGCAATCCGACGGTAATAGCACATGCCGCACTGCCGCGCGACTTGACCGGACGGCACATGGTCAGGCCGATGTGCTAAAACTTTGGCCATGCGGTCAGAAAATGAGTCGGATGGCCAGAGGCGTCGCTCCTTCATCGAGGAGGCCAGGCGTGCCCAGATCGTCGTCTCCGCCGTGGAAGTGATCGCCGAGATCGGGTTCGCCCAGGCCTCACTGGCGCGCATCGCCCAGCACGCGGGCATCAGCAAGGGCGTCATCTCCTATCATTTCGCCGGCAAGGACGAGCTGATGGTGGAGGTGGTCGAGCGGACCTACGGCCTCATCGCCGAGACCGTAGGGGCCAAGATGCAGGGTCTGAGCTCGGCCACGGAACTGCTCAGGGCGTACCTTCTGGGTGTCGCCGAGCACATGCGCGGCCACCGCACCCAGCTGGCCGCGCTGGGTGAGATCTTCACCCATCTCAGGGGTGCCGACGGGCGCCCGCGCTACGGGATCAAGGCCAACGAGGAGATCTACCGGGCGCTGGAGGGAATCTACGCGCTCGGCCAGGAGAGCGGAGAGTTCTGGCACTTCGACCGCCGGGTCATGGCCGTCACCCAGGCCTCCGCCGTCGACAACATGTTCGCCTACTGGGTCGCCTATCCCGAGCACGATCTCGACGCACACGCCAGAGAACTGGCCGACATCTTCGAAAGGGCATGTAGATCATGAAGACCGAGCTCAGGCCGGCGACCCGCCTTCACGCGGTCGACAACCTGAGGATCGTGCTGACCGGGCTGGTCGTCGCCCACCACGTGGCGGTCACCTACGGAAACATCCCCCTCTGGTTCTACACCGAGCCCGCCAAGGACGCCTCAGGCGGTCTGCTCGACCTCCTGGTCTCCTTCAACCAGGCCTTCTTCATGGGGTTCTTCTTCCTCATCTCCGGCTTCTTCACCCCCCGTTCCTACGATCGCAAGGGCGGGCGCGCCTTCATGCGCGACCGGCTCATCCGGCTCGGCATCCCGCTGCTCGTCTTCCTCTTCCTGCTGCGGCCGCTGGTCAACCTTCCCGGGTACGCCGAGTGGGCCGCGCCCGCGGGCATGCCCTACTGGCACTACTACATCGGCTCCTGGGACCCGGGGCCCATGTGGTTCGCCGAGGTGCTGATCGTCTTCGCGCTGGTCTACCTGCTCTGGCGGAGCCGGCGCAGGCCGCTCGACCAGCGTTCCGTCCCTCTCAGGTTCAGCTGGATCGCGCTGTTCGTCCTGGGGCTGGCCGTCGCGACGTTCCTGTGGCGCATCCCGGTGCCGACCGGCAGCTACGTGCCGGTGCTCGGGCTCCCTTCGCCGCAGTGCCTGCCGCAGTACGCCGCCATGTTCACGCTCGGGTGCGTCGCCTTCCGGCGCGGCTGGTTCGAGACGCTGCCGGCCAAGGCGGGACCGCTCGGGCTCGTCACGGCGGGCGTGTCGAGCGCGGTGCTGGTGCCGGCGCAGTACATGACGACCGGCGTGCTGTCGTCGGCGCTGACGGCCCTGTGGGAGTCGTCGTTCGCGGTCGCCATGATCATCGGACTGGCCGTGGTCTTCAGGGAGCGCTTCGGCGACCAGGGGCCGCGCGGCAGATTCCTGTCCGACCACGCCTTCACCGTCTACATCATCCACCCGCTCGTGCTGGTCGCCCTCGGCTACGCGCTGCGGCCCATCGAGGCGATCGCCATCGTCAAGTTCGCCATCATGCTCGTCATCGCGCTGCCCGCGTGCTGGGCCCTGGCCTACGCCGTGCGGTCGCTGCCCGGGGCTAAGCGGGTGTTGTGAGCATCTCCGGAAGTGGGGCGGCCCGGCCGCCCGCCACGCACACGTACGTGATCGTGCCGACGGCCACCAGGTCGCCCTCGCGGCCGCTTACCGGGCCGCCCTCCCGCCGCATCGTGAACGTCATCGTGAGCGACGTGGTGCCGGCCCTCGCCGGAGCGCTCTCCACGGCCAGCACGTCGCCCAGCCGGGCGGGGGAGTGGTGCTCGCAGCCGCTCGCCTTGACCACCAGGTCGGCCCCGCCCTCCCGGAGCCGCCCGTAGCCGCCCCTGGCGCCCAGCCAGTCGAGGAACGCGTCCTCGAAGAACTCGTAGTAGCGGGTCGCGTGCATCATGGCCTGGGCGTCGCAGTGCCGCGGGCGCACCGGGAAATGGGAGATCATGCCGGCGAGTCGTAGAAGGAGTCGAGGACGTCGCCGTGGCGTTCCTCCACCACCTTGCGCTTGATCTTGAGGCTGGGGGTCAGCTCGCCCGTCTCCACGGAGAAGTCCTCCGCCAGGATCGCGAACTTCTTGACCGTCGTGTAGCTCGCCTCGCCGGCGTTGACCTGCTCGATCGCCTTCTCGACCTCCGCGCGCATGCGGGGGTGCTCGCGCAGCTCGCGCGGGTCCGCCGGCAGCGACTCGGCCTCCGCCCACGGCCTGACGACGTCCATGTCGAGGGTGACCAGCGCCGTCACGTAGTTGCGCCGGTCGCCGTGCACGAACACGTGCGACGCGTACGGGCAGGCCGCCTTGATCCGGCCCTCCAGGTAGGTCGGCGCGACATATTTCCCGCCCGACGTTTTGATCAGCTCCTTCTTGCGGTCGGTGATGGCCAGCCGCCCGGCCTCGTCGAGCTCGCCGATGTCGCCGGTGTGCAGCCAGCCGTCCTTCAGCGCCGCCTCAGTCTCCCCCGGCAGGCCGTGGTAGCCGCGCATGATGCCGCGCCCGCCGATCAGGATCTCGCCGTCGTCGGCGATCCGTACCCGGGTGCCGGGGAACGGCTGCCCGACCGTCCCGAACCGCACCGAGCCCGGACGGTTGAGGAAGCTGCCCGCCGACGACTCCGTCAGGCCGTACCCCTCAAGGATCGTCAGGCCGGCCGCGTCGAAGAACTCGGCGATGTCCTGCGACAGCGGGGCGGCGCCCGAGATGAAGAAGCGGATCCGCCCGCCGAACCGGTCGCGGAGCTTGGCGAAGACCAGGCGGTCGGCGAGCGCGTACTCGATCCTTGTGGTGAACGGGACGGAGACCCCGCGCTGGCGGGCCCGTACGACCCTGATGCCCGTCCGCTTGGCCCAGGCGAAGATGAGGGCCTTCGCGCCGCCCTCGCGCCGTACGTTGGCCGCCACCGTGTTGTGGATCTTCTCGAAGATGCGCGGCGCGGCCGCCATGACCGTCGGCCGCAGCTCCCCCAGGTTGTCGGCGATCCTGTCGAGACGGCCGTCGATCGCCGTGGGCACGCCCGCGTCGATCATCACCACCTCCAGCAGCTTGCCGAACGAGTGCGACAGCGGCAGCCACAGGAAGTGCAGGTCGGCCCCGGAGATCAGGTCGATCTCGCGTACGGCGCCGGCCGCGTAGAGCCAGTTGTCGTGCGTCAGCTCCACGCCCTTGGGCCGGCCGGTGGTGCCGGAGGTGTAGATGAGCGTGGCCAGGTCGGCCTGGGCGATGGCGTCGACCATTTCGTCGTAGCCGGCCTGGGGGCCGCCCTCGGAGACGGCCTCCGTCAGCGAGTCGAACGTGATCACCCAGCCGTCGTCGGCCGGCGAGCCGTCGATCACCACGACGTGGGTGACGCCGGGCAGTTCCTTCCGCACGGACCTGATCTTGGAGACCTGGTCGTCGTTCTCGGCGATGACGATCGTGCTGCCCGAGTCGGTGATGACGAACGCGGACTCCTCGGCCGTGTTGGACGGGTAGATCGTCGTCGTGGCCGCCCCGGTGGACAACACCGCCAGGTCGGCCAGGATCCATTCGAGCCGGGTGGAGCAGAGGATCGACACGCGGGTGCCGGGCCCGGCGCCGAGCCGGGCGAGCCCCAGAGCCAGGCCGCGGACCCGCTCGCCCACCTCCCGCCATGACAGTGAGCTCCAGCCCTCATCGGAGGGCACCCGGTACGCCTCGGCGTCGGGGGTAGCCGTGATCCTGTCGCGCAGCAAGGACGGAATGCTGGACATGCCTGACCTCCTGGAGGGTGTGTGGCCGACTCTAGGACCACGGCGGCGTCTCAGTCGATGGTCTTGATCGACCGTCCTCCGGGAGCGGAGGTCGCGACCATGCGCGAGGTCCGCACCTCCCAGACGCCGCAGGCGCACCTCAGATAGGAGACCAGGCCCTCGGACGTGCGATGAGAGGAGACGAGGGTCAGGGCGAGAGGGTCGTGCAGATCTGCTGAGTGCATGATTCCAACCTGATGTAATGGCCTTATGCATTTCAACGCTTACGGCGGCAACGGAGCGGCCCTCGCGGCGGCGCTGGTCAACGCGACCGACTTCAGTCCGGCGGCGGTCGAGGCGATGCTCGGCGAGCACCGCCTGCTGCGCACCGCCGTCACCGCCGGCGAGGCCGAGGAGCTGCGGGCGTGGGCCCGCCGGCTCGACCCGGTGTTCGGCGAGCTCGACCAGGACACCCAGATCCGGCTGGTCAACGAGCTGCTCGACGTGACCGCGTCCAAGCCGTACGTGAGCGCCCACGACGGCCGCGAGCCCCACCTGCACTTCTTCGCGGTGGACGCCGACATCGTGGCCAGGGCGAAGGACACCACGGCCGGCGGGCTGGCCATGGCCATGTCGTTCGCCGGCGGACGGCGGCTGGGGCGGTGCGGCAGGGACGGCTGCGGTGTCGTCTACGTCGACACCTCGCGCAACGGGCGCCGCCGGTTCTGCACGCCGGCCTGCGCCAACAGGGTGAACGTCGCGGCCCACCGGGCGCGCAGCCTTGCCAGGTGATCTGCACGTCGCATACACTTCCGTCGTTCTGTCGCCGATCCGTGAGGGCAGCCGACGTGAGGATCTGAGGTCGCGGGCACCGCGCCGTTCCGCCCTGTCCTGGGCCTGCGCGCACACCTGGCCTCAGGCGACATCCTCGCCTCGATCGCGGACTCCGTACGAGTTCCCCTGGGTTGCGCGTCTATGCGGTGATTTCCCGCCACGTCACGACATTTCAACGTTTGTGATGGGGAGCCGCCTGATGTCTTTCTCGCTTGTCATCGATCATGTCTCCTTCGCCTGGCCCGACGGCAGCAAGGTGCTCGACCGGCTCGACGCCGCGTTCCCGGCGGGGCGTACGGGGCTCATCGGGCTCAACGGATCGGGCAAGTCCACCCTGATCAAGATCATCGCCGGTGAGCTGGCCCCGCAGTCCGGGTCCGTCTCCGTCGCGGGCGAGGTGGGATACCTGCCGCAGAACGTGCCGCTCGCGGCCGGCCGTACCGTGTCGGACCTGCTGGAGATCAGCGCGACCCGGACGGCGCTGCACGCCATCGAGGGCGGCGACGTGGCCGAGGAGCACTTCGCCGCGGTCGGAGACGACTGGGACGTGGAGGAACGCGCGCGGGCTGAGCTCGACCGGCTCGGCCTCGGTCACATCGGCCTGGACCGAACCGTCGGCACGCTGTCCGGCGGCGAGACCGTCATGGTTGCGCTCGCCGCCCAGCTACTGAAGCGGCCCGACGTGCTGCTGCTCGACGAGCCCACCAACAACCTCGACCTCGAGGCCAGGCGGCGGCTCTACGCCGCCGTGTCCGCCTGGCAGGGCGTGCTGCTGCTCGTCAGCCACGATCGGGCGCTGCTGGAGCTCGTCGACCAGGTCGCCGAGCTGCGCGACGGCGCCGTACGCATGTACGGCGGCAACCTGAGCGCCTACGAGGAGCAGGTCGACGCCGAACAGGAGGCGGCCGAACGTACGGTGCGCACCGCGGAAGGCGAGGTGAGACGGCAGCAGCGCGAGCTCGTCGAGGCCCGCACCAGGATCGACAGGGGCCTGCGCGCGGGCAGGAAGGCGTTCGAGAACAAGAAGGTGCCGAAGATCGTCGCGAACGGGCTCAAGCGCAAGGCCCAGGTGAGCGCGGGCAAGCAGCGCACCCTGCACCTGGAGAAACTGGAGGAGGCCCGCGAGCGGCTGACCGAGGCCGAGCAGTCGGTGCGCGACGACGCGGAGATCCGCATCGAGCTGCCCGGCACCGAGGTGCCGGCCGGACGTACGGTCCTGACTCTGCCGCTCGACCCACCCCCCGGAGCCGCGCCCCCCGCACAGGAGGACGCACAGGAGGACGCACAGGAGGGCGCGGAGGAGATCCGCAGGGCCGTGCTGGAGACCCTGGTCGTACGCGGGCCGGAGCGGATAGCGCTGCTCGGGCGCAACGGCTCGGGCAAGACCACGCTGCTCAGGCGCATCCTGGAGCACGGCGCCCACGTGCCCGTCCACTACCTGCCGCAGCGGCTCGACCTGCTCGACGACGCGCTGAGCGTGGTGGACAACGTGCGCGCCGCCGCCCCCTCCGCCTCGGTGAACGAGGTACGCGCCCGCCTTGCGCGCTTCCTGTTCAGGGGAGAGCGGGCCAACCAGGCGGCGGGCACGCTCTCGGGCGGCGAACGGTTCCGCGCGACGCTGGCCGCGCTGCTGTCGGCCGAGCCGCCGCCGCAGCTGCTCCTGCTCGACGAGCCGACCAACAACCTCGACATGGCCAGTGCGGCCCAGCTCGCGCAGGCGCTGTCGGCTTACCGGGGGGCGCTCATCGTGGCCAGTCATGACGTGCCGTTCCTGGAGACGCTCGGGATCACCCGCTGGCTGCACCAGGACAGGGAGGCCGGACTGGCCGAAACGTGATTGACGTTCGGGGATCAACCGGGCGATAGTGTGGCAGGTGGCAGCACCGCGGTTGATCCCCTGCGTTCTCGCCTTGACAACGCTCACACTCGGCGCGTGCTCGGCCGGCTCGCCCTCGCCCACCGGGGGCGAGAGCAAGGTCACCGGCGTGGCCGGCGGCCAGGACAGCGCCCCTTCGGTCAGCGGCGGCACACCCGCCGCTCCCAGCGCGACCGCGCTGACGCCCGAGGCCTACAAGGACGAGCTCGGCGGCGAGCGCAAGCCGATGCGCGCCGCGCTCGACGCCCTGGCGGGCGCGCGCGGGCTCAAGTCGCTCGACCAGAAGCTCGGCCGCGCCCGGTCGGCCCTGAGCGACGGCGCCGACCAGCTGGCCGGCCTCACCCCGCCCGATTCCGTACGCACCCAGCACGACGCGTACGTCGCCGGCCTGCGCGCCGCCGCCGCCGCGCTGGTCGCCACCGGCGACAAGGTCGGCGGCCGGGACCTGTGCACCTCCTCGGCCGTGCTCACCGACCTGGACGACACGCTGGACCGGCTCGACGAGGCCGGAGAGGCCCTGGAGAGCGCCGGGGACTACAAGGCCGACGTCGTCGGCGTGACGGCCGGGAAGAAGCAGACCAGAAGGTTGCGCAACGGCTCGTACGTGCGCAGGAGCACGCTGGGCGGCCGCAGCTCGCTGGAGATCGACAACGGCGGCGACCGCGACGCGGTGGTCACCGCCGTGCGCGGCGGCAGCAAGGCGTTCAGCGTCTACGTGCGCAAGAACGCGCGGTTCAAGGTGCGGGGCGTGCGCGACGGCACGTACCGGATCTACTTCACGCACGGCGTGGACTGGGACGGCAGGCGCAAGGCGTTCACCCGCGAGTGCAGCTTCGAGAGGTTCCAGAAGTCGGTGAAGTTCAGGACGTCCTACACCGCCACGCAGGTCCGCTGGCACGACTGGCGGGTCACCCTGCACGCCATCTCCGGAGGCAACGCCCGCACCTCCCCGGTGGACCCGGACGACTTCCCCGGCTGAACCCGCGCCCCCGGGGAGCCGACCCAAGAGACGCCGCGAGGGCCGCGCACCCCGCCGGTGCGCGGCCCTCGACCTGCCGGTGCGAGCGTCAGCTGGAGAAGAGCATGCCCACCCAGCTGCGCTGGCGGTGGCCCTTGTGCCCGTAGTGGCCGCCGTGCGGCGCGCCCCACGCGGGACCGGGACCGTGACCGGG
>NZ_JAAAHR010000238.1:0-11064 GCF_009908215.1 Nonomuraea sp. K271
CCCTCGGCCCGGTGCAACCGGCGGATCTCCGCCCAGTCCTCCACCTTGATCACCCTCCAGAGTGAACTGCACGAGGGGGTCAGATTTCGGCCGTCGCCATGGGGTCAGTATTCACGCGCCGTCGACAGATTTATACAGATGCATCAGCGCATAGGAAAATCGCTGCCAAGGTCAGCCGGCTTGGGCGGTGATCCATCTGATTATCGTAGACGAAAGACGAAGTGGGCATGTACGCATCCATCGAGTCTTTGACTCCTCCTAGGAACTACACGAGCCAAAACATGCTCGCTGCCTTCGTCCCGCAGCTGCGGTTATCACCGAGCGACGACCACACGAAATCTTAAACAAAAATGCAGCTCAATCGCCTGAATTGTATGCCGTAGATTTATCGACGCCGGTGGGCAGCTTGTGCTCAGCTGCGAGTCTCGCATCAAGGCGAAGTATAGCGTCAAGCAATACACGCATACATTGCTCAATTGCCTGCTGCGACTGCGTTTTCGCGGCAAGTTCGGTCCAAGCTGCCATTAGCGGCGACCACCACTTCTCAGCACTACGGAGTCTATTGGAAAACTTCCAAAAATTGTCCACTTTGAAATCGGCATTCAACAGCGTCTCTGGATGACGTTCAAGATGGTCAATGACCAGCAGGCTAGGATCATAATAGAGAGCCTCTCTGAGCCACTTTAAGCGCTCAAACCGGACTTGGTCAGCTCGCTCTTGCAGGGCAGCATTGAGTCCGTCTCTATCGACGGATAGCTCTACGCTCCCGACTAGATCTTTATAGAAACCATGTGGACAGGAGGCATATCCGCCCAGTTCGACGTTGATAGCGTCCTGCGCCGCAGATGCCTCATCTGCCTGCCATTGTGAAGCGATGTTGCAGCTGAGACTACGAACGTCCCTGCGTACACAGCTATCTCTACTCAACTGCGAGGCGCTCCCCGGCCTATATTTGATATCGAAGATAGCCTCAAAGTGTACACCTCGGGTTTTAGATGGCAGTAGAACGATATCAGGAAATGTTAGCTTTACCCACGGTCTACGGAACCAGGCCATCAGGAGTCAGTAGAACTATCTTCATCAGGCGGTGCTACTCTGACGATTTTTACTCTACGACTAGTATCGCTTAGAGGGTCTCGTCCCACTTTGCGACCGACTTCGCTGAAACGAGCCCCAAGCCCAAAGAGAGCCGCGATCGCCCCGTGCGCTTCGGCTGCAGAAGCTAGGTAATCCATCAAGCGGTTGTACAGATCATCGTCCGCGCTTGCTCTTTCTACTAGCGCCACAAGTGCATTCGCAGCACTTTCTATGCTCGCAGCGTCTCCCAATAGACTGCCAAGCATCCGCACGATGTTTTCTTCGTCAGCTTCCCGGGTTAGCAGCCAAGGGATTCCATTTACATCCGCGTCTATGATGGCAGTGAAGGCCAGTTTTGTTGATGTCGCACTGGTTCCAGCACGTATCCATTCGGTCATCGAGTTTAGAAACCAATCACGTAGACCAGCACTCCTCATGGCCGATGAGAACGAGTCCAGAATCTCAGTATGCGACTTCACAGTAGAACCATGCGCATCAGCTACACGCCGGAGGCGTCGCAGTGCTATAACCCGTCGATCACTTTCCAAAAGTCTGCTACTTACTTTGATTACGACGAAATGCATTTCGGGCTTGTCAGCCCAATCATAGAGTAGGCGCTCGCATCGGCGACGCATATGGGTATCCAAGGTTGCGGCGTACAGAACATTGGCAAGTAGCTCGTGTTGCGCTCGCTCCGCAGCGAGTTTCGCAAGGTCCTGTCTGATAAAATCGACATCTTGATGACGACGTACGAGATCCGAGATCCACTCAGCCGCCAAGTTCTCTCGGATAGTGGAGTCAGCTGCAAGATCGAGCAACCAACGTACTAGTGGGCGACGGACCTTAGTATAGTTATCCCATACATATCTAACTATGCCTTCAGCGAAGCCGGGGCGTTTCAAGCTGACGATCTCACTTGGGCTTATTGAAGCGCCAATTCCATTTATCCGGCCCCTTAGTCCTGGGCCGGCGAAAGCTTGATCCGGCGCTCCAGGAAGCTCGGATGGCTTTTTGTTCTGAAGCGCGGCAATAAGTCGTTCAGAGTCACGTTCTAGTTGCGCAAAACGTACTGACTTCTCGCAGGCGAGAGCGACAAGCAGACATCGGTCTTCGAATGAAAGCCGCCTAAGCGTGGTTCCATCTTTTTCTGTATAATGGTGTGGCGGTATATCCGAATTTTCTTCACCGAAGATAACGTCCAACTTCTCACGGTGATCGTCCAATCGACTACCAATGCGCTTGCCTAGATCTTCGACCGATTCTTTCTCATCACGCGAAGCCGCTATGCTTACGATGTCTTGTAGTGCGTACTGGGCCTGTACTGCGTTCATGCCTTCGAGGTGTGGTTCCACCTCCTGCATTTTCAGCACCGGAAGCAGTTCAGGTGCCTGTACAGCGATATAGCTCCGAATCAAAATAAGAGAGTCCACACCATCATTTAGGGATATCACACGTAGGTTTGAGTGAGAATGCTTAGATTTCCCGCGCCATAGTTGCTCAGCTATAGTTATTACGAGCCTTGTTCTTGCACCCTTGAACCACTGCGCAAGGACATTGAGGTCGTTGATGAACTCACTGGAAGGCGTATCATGCTCTGGATCTCTTAGATCTAGTATGTAAGCTCGTCGAGTCTTTAGAGGCAACGACTTTGCGGTAGGCTTATCCCAATCTCCAGGATCCAAGCGTATGGGAAGAATATCCTTCGGTAGTTCTTGAGCCAGCACCTGCTCAGCGAAGGTAGTTGCTCCCACGCCTGGTGACGCTGAAATGACTAGGATATCTCCATCGCTTACGGACTGTGCCGCGGTTTCCCATTGACTGGCCCACTTGTCCGGCTTGACAAAACACTTATCGAGCAGAAGCGCCTCTCGATCAATTGGTGTCTCTGTCAGCCACAGAGCCTTATCGCTCGATATTGGAGGGATCTCTACACAGGGAACCTCAACTAGATCAACCAGTAGAGGTTTCAGATCTTCTATTCGAGAGATCCATATTCTTCCTTGGGACCATCCATCGGCGCTGTTGTAACGCTGGCTAAGGACGCCAATAACAGCACCGTCGGTGATGCGTATTATGGGACTTCCGCTCATCCCGCGTTCAACGCCATCCGCCCGCCCTCGCGCCAAAAGCGTTCCGTCCGCTGTCGATGCACATCCCTCCCATTCCCCTATTGTCGGTAGGTACCGATGCTGGACCGACACATAACCCTCTCTAAGGGTGGCAAACCCGACTATCTGGAATGAAGTGCCAGCCGACTGCTGATCGGAGTAGGACAGGAGAGCCACGTCTTTCAAGGGGGAAGTAATGGCTCGCAATAGTGCTAGATCGTGAGCTTGATCTAGCCTTTCAACAGTAGCTGTAAATACTTCATCGCTCCCGATGGGACTGAAATGAACAAGTCTCCCTATCTCTTCTGCGCCGATAGCCGCAAGCACATGGCTTGCAGTGATTAGAAACCCATCCCCTACCTGGAAACAAGATCCAGCAGGTTTTTCATCCGCCCCACGGATCGTTCCAAGGAATCCAAGCTGCTTGACCGGTATTTCTTGCATACCTATGAATTTCCTCCCTCTCGAGCCGCAGTTGTAGCTAGCACATCCTCGTCAGGCGAAGGCTGCGTGGCACCATAAACAACTTTGACTGTAAGTGAGGCTTCCGCTGACGCGCTAGCCAGAATGATATTTCCTTGAGCTGAGAACTTGATGCCGAACTGTATTTCTATCTGATCAGGCTTCCGAGAGTGCTGTGCGACTCGATCTTTTATCTCCAGCGCCGAAACCGCCATCTGGCCTATTACCTCTTGCGCGCGTCCAAACATCTCCTTGGTGCGCGCTAGTTGATCATTCAGTGAAGAGGTTGGCTCGCTGCCTGGTTCAGCTACGGTCTCCACGAGGACTTCGACTTGGCCTAGCGTCATCGGAACGAGCTGCTGCATGCAGGCCCCCATCTGCCATTTCGTTACGCGAGGGCCAGCTCGTGGCTTACACTCGCAGCTTTGCATGCGGGAGAGTCTCGGAGATTCCAAGTGAATCACATGAACGACGTTGCCGCTATGGACAAGGTTGAGATCATCTATGGATTGGTTTAGGCGCGCCGATAAGAGTATTTAGGCGTGCGCGTAAACTGTGATAGCCCAGCAGCCATAAGGGGAGTTCATAACATGGGGCGAAGTGTCTAGCGGTGTCCTGGTCGAGCTTCGTAGTGACCGGGTTTAACGGCTTAGGCCTATGCTAGATGGCTTTATCAATCTTCATGGATAGCCTCCACACGTGGCCTGTTCAGGCGTGGGCGGTGCTGGCCGCGACCGGCCGGAGAGCCGCAGCGTGGCCAGCGACCGCCCAAACGTGGCAGACCGCCGCAGGCGGGCTGCCCTTGATGACGTGGAGAGAAGTTGCTTTCTGGCCTGCCCGTAGCTGTGTCTGTTGAGGTTTGAGCTACTTGTCGTAGGGCCGGGCGCTGTTCCAGATCCGGTTGAAGCTGGTGATGTAGGTGGTTGCGGGGCCTTGGTCGTCGGTCCGGGTGAGGTGCATGACGGGGGCGTTGGCTGCTGGTGTGCCGTAGGCGTGGGCGTTGACGAGCAGTTGGTTGTCGGCGCGGCAGATGGAGTTGTACAGGACCGTGCGATGTAGCCGGGTCTCCACGCCGTCGACGTTCACGAGTGGCCGGTACAGCATCAGGGCGTTCTTGATCCGGGCTGTCATCACTTCGGCACCGATGCCCTCGTCGGTCCCTCGTGCGGCGACTTCCGGCCCATCGGGGTCCCCCAGGAGGATGCGCACTTTGACGCCGGCCTCAGCTCGCTTCATGAGGGTGTTAAGGACGGCTGCGTCTTCGGCGAGGAATAGGGCGCTGTAGGCGAGGATGTCGATCTCCTCGCGCGCTTTGTCGAAGTGGTTGCGCCAGACGGTCTGGGGGACGGTCCAGCGGTGGGGGTAGATCGCTTGGATGCCGTTGGCGAGTGCTTGGTGGCGTGGTGCTGTTTCGGGCCAGAGGTCGGCTTCGTTGACGTGGAGGAGGTCGGCGATGGCCCAGCGGTGGCGGGGGTAGGGGACGCGTCCCTGTAGCCATCGGGTGACGGTTTTGGGGTCGACGGCGAGGGCGGCGGCGACGTCGGTGGTGTTGAGCCGGGCGGCGGCCAGTGCGTAGCGGAGGTTGTTGTTCATGACCGGTCTGCTCCTCTCGCAGAACGACCCTGCTCTGCGACGTTAGCATCAGACGTCCCTAGACGTCCCTAAGTTGTGGTGTTCCCGCCCCCGCCTGCGGGGCGAACCTCGACGCACACGAGGAACCCACGCAGGACGTCAGGGAGGCACAAGGTGCAGACGAGCAAGTCCATCAGGGAACAGCAACGCATCTACGCGGAGCGGCTGCTGGTCGCGCTGGGCGAGCAACTGGCCGTGCGGGGCGTCACGCATGTGCTGGTGATCACGCAGAATGGGCGGCCGGCCTTGGACGTGACCGACAGCCGGTGCCGGATGCGGCGAGTGTTCGTGCACCTGCCCTTCTGCTGGTTCTACTGGGGCGATCAGCACGACGAGCGAGTGTCGTTCCTGCAAATGGCCCCTGCGGTGGACCGGATCGAACAGGCCGCGCGCGAAGGGTGGCGGGAGGGCGAGCAGGGTGACCTGTCCGTCGATCTGAACAAGATGCTTGATGCCTACCGCGGCTGACCTGGTGGCGGAGGGGCGGTGGCTGACCGGCGGGCGGGTCTATACCCAGGTCGCTGATCGGCTGCGTGAGCGGATCCGGGCGGGTGAGTTCGCGCCGGGCGCTGTGCTGCCGTCAGAGGCGGAGCTGTGCCGGGTGTTCGGGGTGGCGCGGAACACGGTACGGCGTGGCCTGGCCCTCCTGGAGGAGGAGGGCTTGCTGGTCACGGTCCCGTCCAAGGGGCGGGTGGTGGCCGGGGACGGCCCGACCGCCTCGTACCGGTATCAGATGATCGCCGGACGGTTGCGTGAGCAGATCGAGCGCGGGGACCTCGCGCCCGGCGCGGCGCTGCCCAGTGAGACGGAGTTGCAGCGGCAGTTCGGGGTGTCGCGGACCACCGTGCGGCAGGCGCTGGCCGTGCTGGAGGTCGAAGGCCTGGTGGTGGTGGAGCATGGCCGGGGGCGGTTCGTCCGGTAGGGAACGCCGGTGAAGAAGGACGTCCCAGGACGTCTAGCCTTGCCCTCTGCTCCGCTTATGTCACTGATGCCTATCGTGAGCCCCGTGGGACATAGCGAATGGGCATATGCCCTGGCCAAAGACCTGCTGGAGACAACGTTGCCCCGGCGCTGGGCACACACCCAGGGGGTCGCCGAGCAAGCCGAATCCCTGGCCCCGATCCTCGGTGCGGACGCTGACACGCTGCTGGCGGCCTGCCTCCTGCATGACATCGGCTACGCGCCGGACCTGGTCGACACCGGCATGCATCAGCTCGACGGCGCCCGCTACCTCCGCAACGTGGCCGGGGCGGACGAGCGGTTGTGCCGCCTGGTCGCGTACCACTCGTGCGCGGACAACGAGGCCCGGCAGCGGGACCTGTTCGACGTGCTGGCCAAGGAGTTCGACCAGGAACGGCCCGATCTCGCGCGGGCGCTGACGTACTGCGACATGACCACCGATCCGGACGGCCGGCACCTGGATGTGCTCGATCGGCTGGCCGAGATCCACGCCCGGTACGGGCCTGAGCATGTGGTGAGCCGGTCGATCACCGACGCGACGCCGTGCATCGTGTCGTCGGTGCGGTCGGTGGAGGCCGCGCTATCCGATGTGCGGCAGGCCGACACCGGCTAGGTAGTGCTCGATCCGCATCCGCATCGACCGGTCCATCGGCAGCGACGTGACCTTGTCCCGGGGCACCCAGTGGACTTCTCGGGACTCCTCGCTCGGGGTCGGCTGGCCGCCGGTGGCGCGGGCGGTCAGGACGATGGAGAACTCTTGGCGGGCCTCGCCGTTGCTGGTGTAGAGGATGACGTGGCGGGGGTCGCTGTAGGTGCCGACCAGGCCGGTGATCTCACACGTAACCCCGGTCTCCTCAAGCGTCTCCCGAACTGCCGCCGCAGGGATGGACTCCCCCAGGTCGATCGCTCCCCCGGGCACGGCCCAGTTGTCGTTGTCGGCGCGGCGGATCATCAGCAGGTCGCCGGCCGTGTTGGTGACGATGACGTTGACGGACGGGACCAAGCTGTTCGGGGCGGGTGCGTCGGGGTCGTCGTAAAAGTCGATGCGCTTGGCCACGGTCACGCCTCCACCGGGACGGCCCCGGCCCAGATCTTTTCGAAGCTGTCGGCGTAGGTGGTGACCATCTCGCCGCCGGCCACTCTGCGCAGGTGCAGGACGGGGGCGTTGCCGGCGCGGGTGCCGTACACGTGCATGTTGACCAGATAGTCGTCGTCGGCCTGGTAGATCGAGTTGTACAGGATCGTCTGGTGCAGCCGGATCTCGAAGTTGTCCAGGCCGAACAGCGGCCGGTAAAAGACCAGGGCGCTGCGGATCTGTGCGGCCATGCTGTCCCCGACGCCCTCGTCGGCTCCGCGCTGGGCGACTTGGGCGCAGTCGGGGTCGCCGAGCAGGATCCGCACCCGCACTCCCGCCCGCGCTTTCTCGCCGAGCAGGCGGACCATGGCGGCGTCGTCGGCCAGGAACAGGCCGCTGTAGACCAGGACGCCGATGTCCTCGGACGCGGCGGTGAACAGACGTCCCCACGCGTCCCGGGGCACGGCCCAGCGGTGCGGGTAGATCGCCAGCACTTCGCTCTCAGAAGCGGCGACCACCTGTTCACGGGAGAGGGCCTGCGGCCACAGGTACGTCTCGTCCACGCCCAGGTAGGAAGCGGTGGCAAAGCGGTGCTTACGGTACGGCTCGCGGCCCTTGGTGATCCACCGTTCGATGGTCTTGGGATCGACCTCGATCGCCTCGGCCAGGTCCGCGACGCTCACGCCCTTTTGCAACAGGGCCGCGCGTAGCCGTTCGTTCGCCATTTCACCTGCTCCCAAGGACGTCCGGGGACCTGGCCATCGTAGGCCGGACGTCTTGAACATGTCCCGTCGTGTAGTGATCTCGTCCTGACGTTGCGTCGCATCCTCGGTTGCACAACGCCACAACGGCACCAACCGAAGGAGGGGATGCAGCCATGAACAACGAGATCACCATCCCGGGCGAGACGCCCTCGTGCGAGTGCGGCAACGCCCTGGGACACGGCCAGGTCCGATGCTCCAAGTGCCTGGCCCGCAACCGGTGGGCGCGCAAAGAGCGGGCCCGCAACCGGCGCAACCGGCGACGCTCGGAGAACCGGCGTCCTCCGCGCGCCCCTCGCGGGCTGGCGCAGGCGGGGGTGACCTGGTCATGACCGCGATTGCGCTGATCGTCGCCGGAGTGCTCGGCGTCGCCCTGCTCGTGGGGTACGTGGCGGTGCTGGTCGGCATCCGCCGGGAGGACAAGCGGCTCAGTCTGCGTCAGGCGCCTGATGGGGCGGCGGCGTCGCTGGCCCGCAAGGTCACCGGCTGCTACGCCCGGGGCGGCGTGTCGTGGACGTAGCCAACTGCTCCTCCACCTTGGCCAGCCGGTCCGACAGGTCTTGTACGGCGGCGCGCAGTTCGGCCACCTCGCCGGCGGTGTCGCCGCCGGCCGGTGGGGGTTGCTCGGTGGTGTCGCGGACGAACACGCCTTTGCCCTGCTGGCCGATCACCAGGCCCTCGGTGCGCAGGACGCCGACGGCGAGCTTCACCACCGACAGGGACGCGTCGTACTGCTCGGCGAGCCGGGTGGTGGACGGCAGCGGAGTGCCGGGCGCGAGGGAGCCGCCGCGGATCTGCGCGCGCAGGTCGTCGGCGATCTGGAGGTAGCCGGGGCGTCCGGTGTTTTTGACCATCGCCCTTCTATCTCACCACGAATGTTCGACCTGGCCAACCGAGGGAACATTGACAACCGAGCCAACTAGGTTAACTATGTTGCTCACGACGAAAGAGGAGGTCACCGCCCATGCGTTCCGTCCCAATCCCCGTGGATGTCAGCAAGCTCGCCATCACCTGCGTCAAAGCACCCCGCCCCAGAGTGCTCAACCGCGACACCGGCGAGATCAAGACCGACAAGAACGGCAACACCGTCTACGAAGTCACCGTCTCCGTCGAAGACGAGTTCGGCCGCATCGAACTCGTCAAGATCGGCATCACCGGCGAACCACCCATCACCATCGGCGACCAGATCAACGCCGTGGACCTGCTCGGCTACGTCTGGGAGATCGCCGGCCGATGGGGCATCGCCTACCGCGCCAACGCCCTGCTCCCGGTACGGGAGGCCGCCGATGCGTGACGCGCTCGAAGTACTCGCAGTCCCCGCAGTCCTGGCCGCCCTCGCGGCCGGGCTGTGGGCCTGGCGCCGCTACCACTACCGCTCGTTCTGGCTCGCGGTCGGCTTCCCGCTCATCGCCTTGTCCGTGCGGGCGTCCTGGCGGCGGGTGGCGCTGGGGTGCGGGCTGACCAAGAAGCGGCAACGCTGGTGGTTCACCACCGTCCCCGGCGCGATCGCCTCCACCGGCCTGGTCAAAGTCCGCCGCCGCTTCCAACGGGTCGCCGTCGACACCAAACCGTTCATGTGGCTGCCCCTGCCGACCCGGCACGGCTGGCGCGTCACCCTGCACACCCTCGAAGGGCAAACGCCCGGCGACTACACCGACGCCGCCGAACGCCTGGCCCACTCCTGGGGCGTGCACGCCGTACGCGTCTCCTCACCCCGGCCCGGCCGGGTCGTGCTCATGGCTACCATGCGCGACCCACTGGTCAAAGTCGACCAGCTCCCGCCGTCATTTGATCTGCTCAAGGTCACCGTGGGACGGCTGGAAACCGGCCGGCCGTGGGTGATCGACTTCCGTACGGTGCCGCACTGGCTCAACGCGGGCGCGACCCAGTCCGGCAAGTCGAACCTGGCCAACGCCTTGATTGTCGGCCTGGCGCCGCAGCCGGTGGCGCTGGTCGGCTTCGACCTCAAAGGCGGGGTGGAGTTCACCCCGTACGCGCCCCGGTTGTCGGCGCTGGCCACCTCGCGGGCGGAGTCCGTCGACCTGCTGTGCGACCTGGTCGGCTTGATGATCGACCGGATGGGGCTGTGCCGTCAGGCCGCCGCGCGCAACATCTGGCAACTCCCGCCCGCCATCCGCCCCGTCCCGGTCGTGGTTCTGGTCGACGAACTGGCCGAGCTGTATCTGATGGCGGATAAGTCCGAGAAGGACGAGATCGCCAAAACCTCCACCGCGCTGCTGCGGGTGGCGCAGCTCGGGCGGGCGTTCGGCATCTACCTGTTCTGCTGCGGTCAACGGATCGGCTCCGACCTCGGTCCCGGCGTCACCGCTCTGCGGGCGCAGTGCTCGGGCCGGATCTGCCACCGGGTCAACGACCCGGAGACCGCGACCATGACGCTCGGCGACCTCGACCCCGCCGCGCTTGTCTCCGCGCGGGCCATCGCCGCTGAGACACCCGGCGTCGCGATCGTCGCCGGACAGGACGGCCAGTGGTATCGCGCCCGCTCCTTCTACGTCACCGAAGCCACCGCCGAGCACGCCGCCCGTATCCACGCCCACCTCACCCCGGCCTGGGACGAGATCACCGCCCACCTACCTCAACCCGTCACCGCCTGAACCCATGAAGGGAGGAACGATGCGACGCTTCGCCTGCCGACTGCTCGACACCGGCCCGGTCCTGGTCCTGGCCGCCATCGCGGGTGCCGGATCGTTCACCCACATCCGCGACACCGCCACCCAGCACGGCCAGACCGGCTGGATGTCCTGGGCCGTCGCCGTCTGCATCGACCTGACCTGCGTCATGGCCGCCCGCGAACGCCAACGCGACAAGAAGCACCACCGCACCCGGCGCGGCCCCCTCTCCTGGCCCGTCCTCGTCCTGACCGGCGGCATCGCCCTGTCCCTGGCCGCCAACCTCGCCCAAGCCACACCGACCGTCTGGGGCTGGATCACCGCCGCCACCCCGGCCGCCGCCTTCCTCATCTCCATCT
>NZ_JAAAHR010000239.1:0-11061 GCF_009908215.1 Nonomuraea sp. K271
ATCGAGATCTCCGCCGGCGCCGGGACGGAGGCCAGGCGGGAGAGGGCGACGGGATCCAGCACGGTCACCGCACCGGCGGAGATCTCGATCATGCCCCGGCGCTCGAAGCCGCGCAGTGCCCGGTTGACGCTCACCCGGGTCGCGCCGATCTCCGCACCAAGACCCGCCTGGCCCCCATGGAGCGGCACCGGGCCGCCGGCGCAGCGGCGTACCAGCCAGGCCGCCACGCGCGTCGGCACGTCGCGCACCGCCGCGTCGGTGAGCCGCTCGTCGAGATCCCGCACGGTCGCGGCCAGCGTGCGCAGCAGCCGCGCCGCGACCTCCGGTTCGCCGGCGATCAGGTCGAGTACGGCGGCGCGCGGAACGTAGGCGACCTCCACCGCCGTCAGGGCCGTGCGGGTCGCCCGGTGCGGGCCGTCCACGAGCAGGGCCGTCTTGTCGAACGCGACCGGCGCCGCCTCCACGGTGAGGATCACCTCGCGGCCCTCCGCGCTCACCCGCCCGGCCTTGACCCGCCCGTCGAGCAGCACGATCAGGTGGTCGGCGGGGTCGCCCTCGGTGCACAGCACCTGCCCCGCCGGATAACGCCTGGGCCGCGCCGGCAGCCCGCGCAACCGCTCCTCTCCCAGCTGGGCGAACATCGGCAGGTCGGTCAGCGCGTACGTCATGTATCCCGATATACACCCTCGCCGTGCCCCGCGATGCTGAGCGGGCGGAGGGCTCGGGCCTAGCGTGCAGACATGGCGAGATACGTAGTGCACCTGGCTTTCGACGGCGACCCACGGCGGCTCGCGGCCCGGCCCGCGCACCGGGACCATCTGAGCGGGCTCAAGGAGGAAGGGCGGCTGGTGACCGCCGGGCCGTGGGCGGACGACACCGGGGCGCTGCACGTCTACGAGGTGTCCGGGGAGGAGGAACTGCGGGAGATCCTCCGGCGGGACCCGTACACGGCGGCCGGCGGCTCCGAGGTCGTCCTGCTCAAGGAGTGGACGCCGATCATGTGACCGCCCCGGTGGCCGCCCGGTCTAGGTCCGCTTCCAGAACGGGCCCCGACGCCGCTCGGCCTCACCCGAGGCGCCCGGTGAGGCGCCCGGTGAGGCGCCCGGTGAGGGGTCCCGTGAGGGGTCCGGCGAGGCGCCCGGCGAGGGGTCCCATGCGGGGTCTTGTGAGAGAGCCCTTGGGGGGTCCGGTACGGCGAGGTCGCGGGTGAGTGCGGTGAGGACGGCGACGGCGCGGTCGTGCAGGGCCTGCGCGTCCGCTCCAGGTCGCTCGGCCGCCTCCAGCTCGCGGGCCAGCGCCGCCAGCTCCTCGTTCCCTCCCAGGTACGCGGCCAGTGCGGCGAGCCGCGAGCCCAGGTCGGCCAGGTAGAGCAGGTCGGGCCCGGGCAGCGCCGTCAGCCTGCCCAGTTCGGCCACCAGTTGCGGGCGTACCGGCGCCAGCGGGTCCGCGCGCCGCGGGCCGGACCCCGGCGAGCGGGAACCGCCACGGGCGGAGCCCCGCCGCGCAGGAGCTCCCGGCATCGGAGGCAGGCCGGCCGGGCCGGCGTCGCCGCCCGCGAGCAGCCCCTGCTCACTGTCGGGGGCGAAGGCCTGAGGATGCCGCATGCGTACGGCGGCCGCGGGCGCGGCGGCCATCATCGTGTGCCCGAACCCGGCCATCGGCGCGGCGCCGCGCGGCGGCTCCCATCCGCTCGGCGGCTCGACCGGCTGGATGACGCGGTGTTCGGGGCCGCCCTCGGCGACCTGCCTGGTGTCGATCGCGACGTAGGCGGTGAAGCGGCAGAGCACGCCGTTGTCGAGGGACGTGCGCACGATCGTGGACTCCAGGTCGTGCTCGCCCATGGCGTACCGGTCTTCGAGCTCCCGAAGGTGCGTACGGGCCCAGACGGCGCGGATGGCCGGATTGTCCACCTCCACGCCCTGGACCTGCTCCTCCCACGGGCCGTCGGCCGCCATGCCGCGCACGGTCAGCGAGGAACCCTCGCGGTAGCGCCCGTACACCCGCAGCGGCACGCCGGGGAAGATCGAGCCGAGATGCGTGACCGTGCCGGACTCCACGTCGAGGCCTTTGACCGACAGGTCGGTGACCAGGGGAGCGCCGATCCTGCGGTGGATCTGCTCCATGGCGGCGTCTAGCCGGTCCTCCGACTCGACCAGTTCGCACCTGCCCGCGCCCAGCCCCGCCAGCCGGCCGAGGAACCCGGCGTTGACGGCCCGGTCGATGCCGACGGTGTGCACGCGCATGACCGACAGTGCCCCGCCGGCCTGCTCCAGGATCTGGTCCTCGTTGCCCACCTGGCCGTCGGTGACCAGCACCACGACGCGTTCGCGTCCGGAGGTGCCGTCGAGGAGGGTGACGGCCTGTTGCAGCGGCTCCAGCATCTCGGTGCCGCCGCGGGCGTCGACCCGGGACAGATGTTCGACGGCGCGGTAGCGGTTGCGGTCATCGGCCTCCACCAGGCCCTCGAACGCCTGCTCCACCACGGAGTCGAAGGTCAGCACCGCGAACCTGTCCTGAGGGGTCAGCGTGTCGACGATGCGCGCGGCGGCCCGGCGCGCGCAGACCATCTTCCAGCCGCCCATGCTGCCTGAGCGGTCGAGCAGCAGCACCACGTCGCGGGGCGACCGCGTGGCCTGCAGCGGCGGCGGCACGACGGTCAGCGCGAAGGTCCTCCCGCCTTCGGCCCCGCCGTCGAGCTGCAACGACGTGGAGGCGTCGAACGACATGCGCAGGATGAAGTCGCGGTCGAGCCGCTCACCGGGGCGCAGGCGTACCGTCCCGCCCTCTTCCTCGACCACGTGCAGGCTGGAGGCGAGGCCACGCAGCCGCAGGCCCGCGGCGTCCACGCGGGCGCTGAGCGAGAGCCGCACCGGGTCGGGAAAGCCGGGCAGCAGCACGGGAGGCGTGATCCGCGACGCGTCCGGGACCGCGTCCGTGTCGGGCGCGGCGCCGTCCCCGGCCGGCCGCCCGTCGATGGGAGTGCCCGGGATGTAGCGCGGGGCCACGACCAGCGGGAACCTGAAGGTGGCCGCGCCGTCCTCGTACGGCAGGGGCTGGCTCATGGTCAGCCTGACGGAGACGCGCTCGCCGGGCAGGATGTTGCCCACCCTGATCGTGAAGACGTCCGGCCGGTCCTCCTCGGCGATCGCCGCCCGCCTGCCCTCGCGCAGCGCCTGGTCGTAGTCGGCCCTGGCCTGGCCTCGCTCCTTCAGCACGCCCTCGACGACCCGGTCGCCGGCCTCCATGCGAAAGCCCGTCACGGCCGCCCGGTCGGGCAGCGGGAAGACGTACGTGGCCTCCAAGGTGACGTCGAACGGGTTTCTGAACCCCTGGGTGACCTCGACCCCGGCGATGAGCCCCGAGATGTCGGCGGCCACGTCCACGCTTTCGAGCGGCAGGTTGCCACGTTCCGTCCGCAGGGCGCCGAACCCGGCGTCCGGCACCGGCAGGCACCGTGCGGGCTCCAGCGAAGTGATGTTCATGTCAGTTGCCTCTCTTCGAGCACCGCGAGCAGCGGCCCGGCCGCCGCCAGCACCGCCTGAACGTCCTCATCGGACGGCGCCCGGCCGGTGTCCAGCACCAGCCGCACCCCGTCCGCCAACACGACTCCTGCCACCGCTCCCGCCACCATGCCACCCGCCCGCCGGCCTGCCGCTCCGGCTCGGCGCCGCGTGCCGTCGTCCCCCGGCGTCGCGGCCATTCCGGCCGCAGGCCGGCCCGCGTCGCCTGTGCCGGGCGCTGTGCCGGGCCCTGTGCCGGGCCCTGTGCCGGGCCCTGTGGTGGCGGGGCCGGCGGCGTAATTCCGGTGCCCCGCGCCGACCCCACTACCCGGGTGCGCGGCCCAGAACCTCCCGCGTGCCAGGTCGTCCGGAGCCTCGTCGCCGTCCTGCGGCCGTTCCCCGTGCCCGCCGGCGGCACGGGCTCCCGTGGCCGGAGGGGCGGGCGCGGGAGGCCCGTTCGCCGGCGGGGCGCCGGCGGCCGGTCGTGTGGCCGCCTCAGGAGGCGTGGTGAGACCGGCGGCCGTCTCCAGCATGCGGTCCGTCGCCCCCGCGAGGGCGGCCTGGATCTCGGCGATCGACCGGCCCGCCGCCTGCAGCCGTTTGACGGCCACGAGTTGCAGCAGGTGGCGCCGTCCGTACCGGGCGATTCTGCCGCGCCTGGTGAGGGGCGGGTCCACGAGGCCGATGGTCGTATACCACCTGATCAGCCGTTCCCCGGGCACGTCGCGGACCCGGCCGTTGGCGGTGGGCGCCGCGCTGTCGCGCAGCGCCCGCGCGGCGTGGTCGGCCAGCTCGCCGATGGTCCAGGTGTCGCTCATACCCTCACAATGACACTGTCACTATTACACTGTCAATAATGGCGTACGGAAGAACGCAGGACCGGGAGTCGTTATTAAAAGGGACAGTCCGACCGAATAGGGAGGAATGACGACATGGCCACGATCACCGGTCCACTCGCGGGTGATGCCAGGAGCACGGTCGCCGAAGCCTTGCAGGGCGCTCTGGTCGATCTGATCGACCTCTCGCTGGTCGCCAAACAGGCCCACTGGAACCTCGTCGGCGCCCACTTCCGCCCGATCCACCGGCAGCTCGACAAGGTCACCGAGCTGGCCAGGAAGCACATGGACATCCTCGCCGAACGCAGCGTCGCCCTCGGGATCAACCCGGACGGCCGCTCGGCCACGGTCGCCAGGAACACCAAGCTCCCGCAGCCGGACGGCGGCTGGCTGGAGGATGGCAAGGTCGTGGCGACGATCACCGAGACGCTCGACGGCATCAGCAAGCGGATGTACGAGCGCATCCGGCTCACCGACGAGCCAGACCCCGTCACCCAGGACCTGCTCATCGCCGTGGCGCGGGAGATCGACAAGCAGCACTGGATGTTCCAGGCCCAGCGCTGACGCACCGAGGAGTCCGGGATCCGCAGGCGGAGCACCCGGGCTCTTCGTCTGTCGTGAACCTTGTGATCAGCTCGTGGAGCGGTGGGGTTTGCGCAGAGTTTGAAGTGACGAGTCCCTGCCATTCATGTCCGTGCGGTCGACTAGCGTGGCACCTAGAGGGAGGCCCCACGATGTCCCACAAGACTCTCCTCCGCACGGGCCCGCTCTTGCAGGGCGGCGTGAGCCCGTACGGCCCGCTCCGGCTGCCGGGCGAGCACGGGCTCGTCCTGCCCTCCGGGTTCCACGGCAGGGAGGTGGCCCGCTCCGGGCACAAGGTGGCCGGGTTGACCTGGCACGCGGCGCCCGACGGCGGCGCCTGCTTCCCCGACGGCGGCGGCTGGATCTACGTGTCCAACTCCGAGCTGCCGTTGCTCGGAGGCGCGTCGGCGCTGCGCTTCCGCGCCGACGGCAGCGTCGCCGACGCCTATCGCATCCTGTCGGGCACCGATCTCAACTGCGCGGGCGGCGCCACACCGTGGCACACCTGGTTGTCGTGCGAGCTGGGCCACCGCGGACGCGTCTTCGAGTGCGACCCCTACGGCGCGCGCGCCGCCCGTCCCCGCCTGGCCATGGGCCGTTTCAAGCACGAGGCCGCCGCCTGCGACCCGGAGCGGCGCGTGGTCTACATGACCGAGGACGAGCCCGACGGCTGCTTCTACCGGTTCAGGCCCGGAGACTGGGGCGACCTGACGGAGGGCACGCTGGAGGTGCTGTGCGCCTCGGGCCGCTGGCGGGTGGTTCCTTCGCCGGCGGCGCTCCGCCAGGAGGCCCGCCACCAGGTCGAGGACGCCCGCCACTTCGACGGCGGTGACGGGTGCCACTACGCGGGCGGGGTGTGCTACTTCACCACCAAGGGCGACGCCGGCCTGTGGGCCTACGACGTGCACACCTCGACACTCGACCGGCTGTGCTCGGGCGTGCGCGCCATCACGGCGGCGCCCTCGGGGGACCTCTACGTGGCCAGGGAGACCACGCAGATCGACGTCATCGCCCCTGACCGGGAGGTCACGCCGTTCCTGCGCCTGGAGGGGCACGACGGCGCCGAGCTGACCGGACTGGCGTTCTCACCCGACGGCGATCGGCTCTACTTCTCGGCGCGGCGGGGCCGCGCCGAGGGCCACACGTTCGAGGTGACGGGCCCCTTCCGCGCCTGACCTCCCGCCGTGCCGGCGCGTCGGCCCCCGCCGGTCAGCCCAGATAGCGCACGAGCATGAGCTTCAGCTCGTCCACCAGTTCGGCGCCACGTTCGGCGGACGCTGATGTGATCATCGGCATCACCGCCTTCACCGTGGCCAGCGCCATGCTGCCCGTGAGCAGGGCGCGTTCCTCGGAGAGGCCGGTGGAGCGGCGGCGGAGCATGGCGGCGACGTGCCGGGCGATGTCGTCGTGCAACCGGCCGGCCGCCTCGGCCAGGCGATCGCCGGTCGCCGTCCCGTACAAGGCGGAGCGCGTGGCGGGGTTCTGGCACGCGCTGGCTTGGCGGGTGATGCGGCGGCCGCTGCTGTCCGGCGGGGCCGCCCTGGTGGTGCTGCTCGTGCTGGCATCGCCGTTCCTGGGGCTGCGCTTCGGCGTGGCCGACGACCGCATCCTGCCTCCCGAAGCGTCCTCGCGGCAGATCCAGGACGTCATCCGCCGCTCCTTCCCGGCGGAGGAGACGGACGCCATCCAGGTGATCTCGAAGAGCGCGGCGGCAGGTGATGTCTCGGGGTATGCCGCGCGCCTGTCCCGGCTCCCCGGCGTCGCCCGCCCCGCTCATCACGGCGGCCGGCGGGATCCTGGCGCTGACGTTCGCCGCCTACGCCACCGCGCGAGTGTCTTTCGTGCAGATGCTGGGTGTCGGCATCGCGGTGGCCGTGCTGGTGGACGCGACGGTGATCAGAACGATCCTGGTGCCGAGCCTGATGCGCCTGGCGGGGCCGCTCAACTGGTGGCCCGCAGGTCGCGCGCCCACATCTGGTCGGTGACCTCGACGCCGTTCTCCATGCCCTTCTCCTGAGACTGCAGCTCGAACCCGGCTGCCTGGTAGATGCGCAGCGCGCTCGCCAGGCAGTCGCGCGTCCACAACGTGATGCGCTCGCAGCCCTCGGCCCGCGCATGCCGCAGGCACTCCTCCACGAGCCGTCGCCCGATGCCCATGCCGCGCGCGGACGGCTCGACCAGCAACAGCCGCAGCTTGGCCGTGGCGGCGTCCTGCCGGACGAAGAACACGCATCCGGCCCGTTCCCCGCCCTCCTCGGCGATCCACCCGGTGTCGCGCGAGAAGTCGAGCTCGCCGACGATCCTGGCGACCAGCTGCTCGAAGCCGGCGCCCCAGCCGTACTCGGCGTCGTAGAGGGCACCGTGGCGGGAGACGACCCAGCCCAGGTCGCCGGTGCGCGGGGGCCTGATCACGTACGGCTGCCGCTCGGCGGGCGGGGCGAGCAGGCGCCTGATCGTCCCCATGGCGGCCACGAGCCGGTCCTGGTCGGGCTCGGGCAACCCGGACAGCAGCCGCTCGACCTCCCCGGCCGAACGCCTGTCGAGCCCGGAGAAGACCTCCGCGCCGGCGGGCGTGAGGCGTACGAGCTGTTTGCGGGCGTCGGCGGCGGAACGCTCGCGCGTGATCAGCCCGTCGCCCTCGAAACGCGCGAGCATCCTGCTGAGGTAGCCGGCGTCCAGGCCGAGCAGCCCGCGCAGCTCCCCGGTCTCCATCCGCTCGGCGTGCGCAAGTTCGAACAGCACCCGCACCTCGGTCAGTGAGTACGGCGAGTCGAGCATCCCTGCCTGGAGTGCGCCGATCACCTTCGTATAGAACCTGTTGAAGGCTCTTACCTCAGAAACCCTTGCTTCTGGCAATGGACCCATTGCCATAGTCAACCATAGGAGGATTCCCGCTGTGAAGCACCTGTACATCGGCGGATACGGCCCCGGCATCGTGACGGTCGGCGGCGACCTGACCCGGGTGGCGGCCCCTTCGTTCCTGGCCGCCCATCCCACCCTGCCGGTGTTGTACGCGGTGGGAGAGCTCGAACGCGGCTGGCTCACCGCGTACACGATGGGGGAGGAGGGCCTCAGGCCGCTGGACGAACGGCCGAGCGAGGGCGACAGCCCCTGCCACGTCGCCGTGGACCCCACGGGCACGCTCCTGGCGGCGGCCAACTACGGCGACGGCACGGCCGTCCTCTACCACCTCGACTCGAGGGGCGCGTTCGAGGGCGAGCCGATCGTGCTACGGCACGAGGGCTCAGGCCCCGACCCGGACCGGCAGGCGGGCCCGCACGCCCACGAGGCGGTCTTCCATGACGGTCTCCTGCACGTGTCCGACCTCGGCACCGACGAGATCCGCCGCTACCGCCCCGACGGCACGCCGCTGGAGCCGATCACGATGGAGCCGGGCACCGGCCCGCGCCACTTCGCCTTCGCCGGCTCGCGCCTGTACGTCGCGGGCGAGCTCGCCGGCACGGTCACCCTCCTGGAGGGTGAGCGGCGCACGGTCGTGCCCGCCTCCGGGCGGCAGGGCGAGAACGCCCCTTCGCACCTGGAGCTCGCGGTTGGCTACGTCTACGTCGCCAACCGCGGCCCCGACACGATCACCGTGCTGCGTGACGACCTGTCGGTGGTGGCCGAGGTGCCGTCGGGCGGCGACTGGCCGCGGCACTTCGCCATCGACGGCGACCGCATGTACGTCGCCAACCAGCGCTCCGGCAGCGTGAACGTCCTCACGCTGAAGGACGGCGTCCCCGAGCCGGCCGGGCAGGTGTACGAGGTGGAGAGCCCGGCCTGCGTGCTGATCACGTAAGTCGCCGTGGGCGGCGTCCCGGCCCTCCGCGGGGACGCCCGGCAGCCGGTCCTGCCGGGGAGCAGCGATCCGGCCGCCGCCCCGGCGCGGAGCATCAGCGAGCCGCGCGCGGCGGGGCCCACGGGCACGGGTGCGCCAGGCGCTTCGGCGCGCGCGACGGTCACGGGAACTGCGGCAGAATGGCATCCATGTTCAGATTGGGCGGGTGGACCTGGCGTTTGGTCTAGACCACTGCCCGCGCGTACGGGCAGAATGCCGTCTGAACAGGTCTGAACATGCGATTCTGACCATGCGATTCTGGACGTGAACCCCATCGGGAGGAACCCGCCATGCGTATTGGAGTGCTCACCGGGGGCGGCGACTGCCCCGGCCTGAACGCCGTGATCCGGGCAGTGGTCCGCAAGGGGGTGAGCGCGTACGGCCACGAGTTCGTCGGCTTCCGCGACGGCTGGCGCGGTCCGCTCGAAGGCGACACGATGCCGCTCGACATCCAGGCCGTCCGCGGCATCCTGCCGCGCGGAGGGACCATCCTGGGATCCTCGCGCACCAATCCCATCAAGATCGAGGGCGGCGTCGACCGGATCAAGGACAACCTCGCCTCGACCGGCGTCGACGCCCTGATCGCCATCGGCGGCGAGGACACCCTGGGCGTCGCCAAGCAGCTCTACGACCGCGACGTCAAGGTCGTGGGCGTGCCCAAGACGATCGACAACGACCTGTCGGGCACCGACTACACCTTCGGCTTCGACACCGCCGTCAACATCGCGACGGAGGCCATCGACCGCCTGCACACCACCGCGGAGTCCCACCACAGGGCGCTCATCTGCGAGGTCATGGGCCGGCACGCCGGCTGGATCGCCCTGCACGCGGGCATGGCCGGCGGCGCGAACGTCATCCTCATCCCGGAGAAGCCGTTCGACATCGACCGGGTCTGCGAATACGTCGAGTCGCGCTTCCGCACCCGCTACTCGCCGATCATCGTCGTCGCCGAGGGCGCACACCCCGTAGAGGGCCAGATGGAGCTGCAGGCGGGCGAGCTCGACGCGTTCGGCCACGTCCGGCTGGGCGGCATCGGCGAGGTGCTGGCCAAGGAGATCGAGAAGCGCACCGGCAAGGAGGCCCGCACGACGGTGCTCGGCCACATCCAGCGCGGCGGCACCCCGACGGCCTACGACCGGGTGCTGGCCACCAGGTTCGGGCTGCAGGCGATCGACGCGGCCCACGAGGGCGACTACGGCAAGATGGTCGCGCTGCGCGGCACCGACATCGTCCGCGTCGGGCTCGACGAGGCCACGGCCGAGCTGAAGACCGTGCCCGTCTCGCGCTACGCCGAGGCCGAGGTGTTCTTCGGCTGACTGTAAGCGGGCTGCAAGCGGGCGGCCGTAGCTTCTTCATCAGCGGGGTTTACCGCTACAACCCCCTAAGGGGTACGGCCTGCGCCGCAGTTCGTCGGCGGCCCACCTGTGCGACGCAGGCCGTGCCCATGACATAGATCATCGACGGGGCGTGCCGAAGAGATCCGTCTCCGGCGCGCCCTCGTCGTGTGCGCGCAGCCGGGCCCGGTAGGCGGCCTCGCTGCGCAGTTCCTTCTCCGACGGCGACAGCAGGACGGCGAGCAGCAGGCCCACGGTGATCAGGCTGGTGCCGACGATCAGCGGCAGCAGGAAGTCGATGGCCGCGGCTCCGGAGACCGCCACGGGCTCGTGGTGCGGCGTCACCGACATGGAGGCCATCCCGGTGTAGTGCATGCCCGCCACCGCCAGGCCCATGACCAGCGCCGCCGCCCCGATCTTGAGCGTGCCGCTGACGCGTACGGTGAACCACAGCGCCACCGTGGCCGCGGCGATCGCGATCAGCACCGAGATCGACACGACCGCAGGGTCATAGGAGACATGCGCTGACATGTTCATCGCGGCCATGCCGAGATAGTGCATGCTCGCCACGCCGATTCCCGTCAGCAGACCGCCGCCGGCCAGGTAGATCAGGCTGTCGCCGCCGTACGAGGCGAGGAACAGCCCCGCCCCTACGACCACGATCGCGATCAGCGCGGAGACCACCGTGAGCGGCACGTTGTAGCGGATGGTCATGCCGGGGACGGAGAAGCCCAGCATGGCGATGAAGTGCATCGTCCAGATGCCCGTGCCGCCGATGGCGAAGGCCGCCCCCACCAGCCAGAACGCGCCGGCCCGCCCGCCGGCCACGCGGGCTCGCGAGGTGAGGAGCAGGCCCAGCATCGAGCCCACGCTGGAGATGACGTAGGCGGTGACGGGCGTCACGAACCCGACAGAGAAATGATCGACCGGCATACCCATCCGTCCCTCGCGCACTGATAAGGGAGTATGGG
>NZ_JAAAHR010000024.1:0-82526 GCF_009908215.1 Nonomuraea sp. K271
GCCCTCACCCGCCCCCGCACCAGGGGCATCCTGAAGGGCGGTCCGGCCTGCACTCAGGCTCCGACTCCGGCCCGGATTCAGCACGGCGCCCGGGATCCCAGCCCGGCTCGCAGCCCGGCTCGCAGCCCGGCTCGCAGGCGGGACCGCCGGTCCCGTCTTCCGGTCCGCACCCCAGCCCGGAGCCGGGCCCGGACAGGGGCCCGCACTCGGCCCCGTCCTCCGGGCCGCACGCCGCGTCCGCGTTCGCCCAGGCTTCGGGCGGGGCGCACGGGGCGCCCACGCAACCCTCACCGCCGTCCCCGCCTTCCCCACCGAGACGCCCCGGTCGGATCCCGATCGTGGCGGCCACGCTCGTCGCCGCCGCCGCGGCGCTCGCCCTCGTCGCGATGATCGCCCTGAGCACCCGGGGGGAGACCTGGGAGCGTTACAAGACCAGCTCTGCCGCGCCGCTCACGTTCGACTACCCCGGCGACTGGACCGTGCGCACCCATCAGGACCTGTTCGCGGTGGCCTCGCCGCACGCCACCGAGTTCGAGCGGCTGTTCGTCGCCGGCCCCGCCGCCGACTGGTCGACGGTCTCCGAGATCGTCGCCGACGAGCCCGACAGCGCCGCGGGCCTGTACGTCCAGGTCTCCGACACGCTCGACGCCGGCGGTACCTCCGAGCAGATGAAGGCCAAGATGGACGCCCTGCTGCCCGGCCAGGTCGACGTCGGCAGGCCCGTGCCGGACCAGGCGGGCAACAGGCCGGCGACCCGCTTCGACGGCGCGCTGCGCGACCCGGTCACCGGCACCAGGCTCGGCTTCGTCAGCTACGTGATCGACCGCGAGCCGAAGACCATGCTCGTCATGTACTTCTGCGCCAAGGCCACCTGTGACGACGCCACCCAGGCGCGTATCCGGCAGAGCGTTCACGTGTCCTGACCCGCTCGTCTGTCTCATCATGCGGGATACTTTGACGAAGCATACCGGATTTGTGTGTATATTTTGCGCCTTGAACCGGTAGAAGCAGGAGATCTTTCATGCATGCATTCCCCCGGGTGTTGTTCGACGAGGCACACAGCGAGTCGTGGACCGTCCGGCGCGAGGTGGCCGAGGCCATCAACCCGGCCCACCCCGACGACAACAGCTACGCCCGCGCGGCAGGCCTCCTGCGGCACCTGGGGTACGCGGTCGCGGCGCACACGTCCGGGGCGCTCCGCCCCGAGGTGCTGGCCGAGCAGGACGTCCTCGTCATCGCGCACCCGTCGGGGGAGCGGTGGGAACGGACCACCGGCCAGGGAAGTCCCGTCTTCACCACCGAAGAGCTTGACGCCGTGTGCTCCTTCGTCGCGGCGGGCGGCGGCCTGGTGGTGCTCGCCGAGGAGGAGCAGGACAAGTACGGCAACAACCTCGGCGCGCTGCTCGCGCGGTTCGGCGTGGACGTCGAGCACACCACCGTGCGCGACCCCAAGCACGCGCACAGGGACGTCGCCACGTGGGTTCTCGCCGAGCCCGCCGCGCCGGGCGGGCTGCTGGCCGGTGTCGAGCGCGCCTGCTTCTACCGCTCCGGCACGCTCACCGTGGCCGGCAGCGGCACCCTGGCGGCGACCGCTCAGGGCTTTTCCGCCGCCGCTGTTCCGGCCGCGACCGCTGATGGCATGGCCGCCGCGACCGCTCAGAACGTTCCCGCCGCGACCGCCGACGGCGGGGTGTCGCAGGCGGGCGCGACCGTGCTGTTCGCGACGTCGGACGACGCCGACCCGGCGGGCGCGCCGCTAGCCCTGGCGCTCAGGCACGGCAAGGGCCGGGTCGCCGTGTTCGCCGACTCCGACCTGTTCGGCGACGACTCCATCGACGACCACGACCACCGTACGCTCTGGGGGAACGTCGTCACCTGGGCCGCCCGCGTCCCGGAGCCGGGCGCGGACGGCTCCGAGCGCGACGAGACCCGGGAGGGGAAGGCGGCGGCCTTCGGCCGGCTGAAGGGGGCGGTCGAGGAGCTGAGGCCGCTGCAGGTCAAGGACGGCTCGGTGCCGGAGGAGTCGAAGGGCAGGGCCCGCGAGCTGGTCGGGGCGATCGCGGAGTACGTAGGCGAAATTTCGCCATATTTCCCCCATGACGCCTTCTACCTCCAAGCCGTCCAGGACGACCTGGCGAAGTGGGCCGCGCAGGGACTCGGCGTGCCCGACTTCCTCGACTCGCTCGACCTGTTCCACCCCGACACCCAGCGCGAGGACGGCCTCGAGCACGTCGTGGTCTTTCCCATGTACACCCAGAACGGCAACCCGGACCGCAACCTCGAAGCCGTCTGGATCCGTACGATCTGGCCCGGCTGGCTGGCCGGCCTGGAGGCGGACGGCTACGACAATCCGATGTTCGTGCCGATCGCGTTCGAGGACTTCACCTCCGGCTACGACACGCACTCCGCCGTGCTGTTCCCCGAGACGGTCGCCGTGCGGTCCGCGCCCGAGCGCTTCACCTGGGGCGGCATCTTCGCCGACCGGGAGGCCGCCAGGTTCCGGCGGGTGTCCAGGGCCGCGACCGAGACCCTCCGGCTCGACCTGCCGCCCGACGCCGCCAGGCTGCTGGAGTCGCAGCGGCTCGCGCAGGACACGTTCGTGTTGTGGGACCTGGTGCACGACCGTACCCACAGCCACGGCGACCTGCCGTTCGACCCGTTCATGATCAAGCAGCGGATGCCGTACTGGCTGTACGCGCTGGAGGAGCTGCGCTGCGACCTGACCGCGTTCGGCGAGGCGGTGAAGCTGGAGGCGCGTGGCGTCCCGTACGCCCGGTACGTGCGGCTCGCGATCCTGTTCGACCGGCTGTTCCGGTTCCCGATCACGGGCCGGCGGGTGCGGAACTACGACGGGCTCGGCGGGCAGTTGTTCTTCGCGTACCTGCACCGCAACGACATCGTGCGGTGGACGGACAACCGGCTCACCATCGACTGGGAGCGGGTGACCGACGGCGTGGCCGACCTGCGGGGCGAGGTCGAGAAGCTCTACCGCGACAGCATCGACAGGTCCAAGCTGGCGCACTGGCTGGCGGCGTACGAGCTGGTGAGCGCGTACGTGCCGCCGCATCCGGCATCGACATGGGCCCGGGGGATCCAGGGGCTGCCCGAGGAACAGAAGGCCAAGGTGGACGCGGTGCTGCCGGACGAGTTCCCCCTGAGCATGTTCTACGAGGCGCTCCGCCGTAAGCTGGCCGACGTGGTCGAATCGACTGAAGGGCTCCGAGCATGATCATTCTGGTGACGGGGGCCGGTGGGCCTACCGGTGAAGCTGTGACCGGATATTTCCGTAAAAATGGGCACACTGTGATCGGCGTTGACAAGCAGGACGTCGACCTGCTCGACCGTGCCGCCGTAGCCGGCCTGGCCGAGCGGATCGACCACGAGCACGGGCGCGTCGACGGCGTGGTGCACCTGGTCGGCGGATGGCGCGGTAGCGGCTCGTTCGCCGAGACCGACCTCGCCGACTGGGACGCGCTGCACGACCTGCTGATCCGTACGCTCCAGCACGTGTCGCTGGCCTTCGAGCCGCTGCTGCGCCGCAGCGGCAACGGCCGCTTCGTGATCGTCTCCGCCAAGGCGGCCCAGCACCCCGAGGCGGGCGGCGCGGCGTACGCCGCGGCCAAGGCGGCGGCGGAGGCCTGGACCTTCTCCCTGGCCGACGCACTGCGCGACACGTCCAGCGCGGCCACGGTCCTCGTGGTCAAGGCCCTGGTGAACGACGCCATGCGCGCGGCCAGGCCGGACGCGGAATTCGCCGGCTTCACCGACGTGAACGACCTGGCGGCGGCGGTCGGCGGCCTCTACGACCGGCCCGCGCAGGAGATCAACGGCACGCGATGGGACCTGACTTCTTGATTCCCCGGCACGACCCCCAGCTCATCTCGTTCGCCAGCGACAACTACGCCGGCGTGCACCCGGAGATCCTCCAGGCCATCGCCGCGGCCAACGGCGGACACCAGACCTCCTACGGCGACGACGTCTACACCGAGGCCCTGCAGGACATCTTCCGGCGGCACTTCGGCGAGCGCGCCCAGGCCTGGCCGGTGTTCAACGGCACCGCCGCGAACGTCGTCTCCCTGCGGGCCATGACCGCTCACTGGGAGGCGGTCATCTGCGCGGAGAGCGCCCACATCAACACCGACGAGGGCGGCGCCCCCGAGGTCGCCGGCGGCATCAAGCTGCTGACCGTCCCTGCCCCCGACGGCAAGCTCACCCCCGAGCTGATCGACCGGCAGGCGTGGGGGTTCGGCGACGTGCACCGCGCCCAGCCGCGCGTCGTGTCCCTGTCCAACACGACCGAACTCGGCACCGTCTACACCCCCGACGAGATCGCCGCCGTCTGCTCCCACGCCCACGACCTCGGCCTGCTCGTCCACCTCGACGGCTCCCGCCTCACCAACGCCGCCGCCGCGCTCGACGTACCGATGCGGGCGCTCACCACGGACGCCGGCGTCGACGTGCTGTCGTTCGGCGGGACCAAGATCGGCCTGCTGTACGGCGAGGCGGTCGTCGTGCTCAACCCCGACGCGGCGCGGGGCGTCGACTACATCCGCAAGACGTTCATGCAGTTGTCGTCGAAGATGCGGTTCGTGTCGGCCCAGTTCGAGGCGTTGCTGGGCGGCGACCTGTGGTTGCGCAACGCCCGCCAGGCCAACGCGATGGGCCGGCGGCTCGCCGAGGCCGTGCGCCCCATCCCGGGGGTGAGCCTGCCGCGCCCCGTCGAGGCCAACGCCGTGTTCGCCGTCCTGCCGAGGGACGTCGTCGTGCGGCTGCAGAAACGCTTCCTGTTCTACATGTGGAACGAAGCCGTGAGCGAGGTGCGCTGGATGTGCGCCTTCGACACGACGGAAGCGGACGTGGACGCCTTCGCCGCCGCCGTCGCCGAGGAGATGACGACCCCCTCCTCCTGACGGCCGGTGCGGCGGGCCGTGGGTCAGGGCCGCAGGGCGAGGCGGGCGGCCTGCCAGCCGCCCATCCCGTGCACGCCCGGCCCCGGCGGGGTCGAGGAGGAGCAGAGGAACACCCCGGGCAGCGGTGTACGCCAGGGCGCCGGCGACCAGACCGGCCGCCTGACGAACTGGCCCAGGCTCGCCAGGCCGCCGCTGAGGTCACCCCCGACCAGGTTGGGATTGGCCGCCTCCAGCGCCGCGGGACCCATGGCGTGACGGGCGAGCACGCGGTCGCGAAAGCCCGGGGCGTACCGTTCGATCTGGGTTTCGACGGCGTCCGTCATGTCGGCCGGCGAGCCGTTGGGGACGTGGCAGTAGGCCCACAGGGTGGGCCCGCCCCGCGAGGGGTCGGCCGCGTACGGCTGGACGAGCAGCACGTACGGGCGCGGCGAGTGCCGCCCGGCGGCCGTCTCCGCCTCGCTGAGCACGATCTCCTCCAGCGTCCCGCCCAGGTGCACCGTGCCGGCGTCCGCCACCGCGGGGTCCCGCCAGGGCACGGGCCCGTCCAGCGCCCAGTCCAGCTTGAACACCCCGGGCCCGTAACGGAAACCGCGCAGGCGGCGCGCGTAGCCGTCGGGAAGGTCGGCCATCGACATGAACTGCCGGGGTGTCACGTCGAGCACGATCGTGGGCGCGTCCAGCTCGGAGAGCCGGCGCACGCGGTGGCCGGTGACCGCCTCCCCGCCCAGTGAGCGCAGCTCGGCCACGAGGGCGTCGGCGAGGACCTGCGACCCGCCCCGCACCACCGGCCAGCCGACCGTGTGGGCCAGGGACGCCAGCATCAGGGCGTAGCCCGCGGTGATGGGCCGGCGCAGGTCGAGCATGGAGTGGGCGGCCATGCCGGCGATCGCCGCACGCCCTTCCGCGGTCCTGAACGCACTCCGGGCGAAGGTCGTCGCGGGCAGCGCCGCCATCGCCCCGAACGCGGCAGCACGTACGTACGCCGACGGCGGTCCCGTCCACGGCCCGAGCGGTTTGAGCAGCATCTCCACCAGGGGAAGCCCGCCTCCGGCGGTGGCCCCCACGGTCGCCAGCCACGCGCCCGCGTCGCGCCCGAGCCCTTCGGCGGTGCGGCGGGCGTCGCGGTGCACGAGCACGGCGGGACGGTCGTCGAAAGGATGGGCGGCGGCGATCGGCGGCTGGGCGAACTCGACGCCCTGCAGCCGGAGCTCGCGGAAGGCGGGGGAGGCCAGCGTCATGGCCATCACCGTCGCGCCCAGGTCGTGCACCCGGCCGGGGAGCGTCAGCTCGCCGGAGCGCAGCCCGCCGCCGAATCGGCCGGCGGCTTCGAGCAGCAGCACCCTGCGTCCGGCGCGGGCCAGCAGGATGGCGGCGACGAGCCCGTTGGGCCCGGACCCCACGACGACCGCGTCGGGGCTCATGGTGCTATCGGGGGGTCAGGATCGACGGGTAGGGACGCGCGCCGCGCTTCTCGAGCAGGTCCGTCATGAGCTTGATCTCGCCGCTCTGGCTGGAGACGATCTTCTGCGCCATGTTGACCACCTCGGCCCGGGTGGAGAGCTCGAGCAGGCCCCCGGCCATCTCCACGCCCCCCTCGTGGTGACGGATCATCAGCTGCAGGAAGAGCACCTCGGCGTCCTTGCCCTGCGCCTGCCCGAGCTTGGTCAGCTCCTGCGGGCTCGCCATGCCGGGCATCACGCCGGGGGCGGCCTCTTGGGTGGCCTCGCCATGTCCGTGCCCGCGCATCCAGGCCATCGCCGGCTGGTCGGTCGACTGCGTGAGCTCCCACTGCTGCAGCCAGCCCAGGAACATGCCCCGCTGGTTGGCCTGGGTGTTGATGATGTCGAAGGCCAGGCTGTCGATCTCCGCGGCGGGACGCTTGTCCCTGATCTTGAAGGCCATGTCGACGGCCTGGGCGTGATGGGTGGCCATGTCGCGGGCGAAACCGGCCTCAGGGGACGTGTCGCCGGGGGTGCCACCGCGGCCGAACAGCAGGAACGCCGCCACGGCCAGCACCAGCACGCCGCCGAAGGCGAGAAACGATTTCCGCGCGGGCTTTTCCATGGTCAGTACAGCGTACCCACCTGGGGGAGCGGGCGTGATTCGAGACTTATGAAGCGCTTATTACCCGCATACGCCCGGAGGGCATAGGGTGACCGGAGTTTGGTACGCCGATGGAGGAACGATGGCCAAGGAGAAGGCGCAGGCGAGGCGCGAGCATCTGGAGAAGATGCGGGCCGAGCAGCGGCGCAAACAGCGCCGCGCAGCGCTGCTCATGTGGGGCACCGGAGGTCTCATCATCGTGGTGCTCGTCGGTGTGGTGGGCTTCTACCTCGTCAAACAGGCTCGTGAGACCTCGCTGGACGCGGTGACCAGCGCCCGGTACGAAGGCGGCCAGCACGTGTGGACCAAGGTCTCCTACAAGGAGACGCCGCCGGTGGGCGGCCAGCACCACAACAACTGGCAGCAGTGCGCGATCTACGACAAGCCGATCCACAGCGAGCACGCGGTGCACTCGCTGGAACACGGCGCGATCTGGATCACCTACCGGCCCGACCTGCCCAAGGCGCAGCTCGACGCGCTGACGCAGGTCGCCTCCTCCACGGGTCAGCAGGACTACATGCTGATGAGCCCGTTCCCCGACCTGCCGTCGCCGATCGTCGTCTCGTCGTGGGGCCACCAGCTCAAGCTGACCGACGCCAACGACCCGAAGCTCGGGGCGTTCATCAAGAAATACCAGAACGGGCCCGACACTCCCGAGCTCGGCGCCACCTGCGGCGGTGAGGCCGCCGTCACCACCACGGCCGACCAGGCGCCCCTGCCGCCCGAGCCCACGGGCCAACAGCAGGCGCCGATGGAGACCGCCTCGCCGGCGCCCAGCGAGTCCCAGCAGTAACAGGCTCAGGCCAGCACGTCCTCCAGCGGCGTGCACTCCAGCCCGTGCGCCTCTGCGACCGGCCGGCTGGTCAGCCGGCCCTCGTGGGCGCTCAGGCCGAGTGCCAGCGCGGGGTCCTCGCGCATGGCCCTCGGCCAGCCGAGGTCGGCGATGGCCAGCGCGTACGGCAGCGTGACGTTCGTGAGCGCGAACGTCGAGGTGTGCGGCACCGCGCCGGGCATGTTGGCCACGCAGTAGAAGATCGACTCGTGCACCCGGTAGGTGGGCTGCTCGTGCGTGGTCGGGCGGGAGCCGGCGAAGCAGCCGCCCTGGTCGATCGAGATGTCCACCAGCACCGAGCTCGGCTTCATCCGGCTGACCAGGTCGTCGCTCACCAGCGTCGGCGCCTTCGCGCCCGGCACCAGCACGGCGCCGATGACGAGGTCCGCCTCCAGCACGGCGCGCTCGACCTCCAGCGTGTTGGAGGCGAACGTCTGGCAGTGGCCCTGATAGATCAGGTCGGCCTGGCGCAGCTTGTCGATGTTCTTGTCCAGCAGGATCACCTCGGCCTGCATGCCGAGGGCGACGGCCGCGGCGTTCATGCCGGACACCCCGGCCCCGAGCACGACGACGTGTGCCGCCCGCACGCCGGGGACGCCGCCCATCAGCACGCCCCTGCCGCCCTCCGAGCGCATGAGGTGGTAGGCGCCGACCTGTGGCGCCAGCCGTCCGGCGACCTCCGACATGGGTGCGAGCAGGGGCAGCGCGCCGCCCGGCGTCTGCACGGTCTCGTAGGCGACCGCGGTGCAGCCCGACTCGAGCAGGGCCCGCGTGCATGCCTCGTTCGCGGCCAGATGCAGGTACGTGAACAGCACCTGGCCCTTGCGCAGGCGGTGGTACTCCTCCGGCATCGGCTCCTTGACCTTCATGACCAGGCCGACCGCGGACCAGAGCTCGTCGGCGTCGGGGATCAGCACGGCGCCGGCCGCGGCGAAGTCGGCGTCGGGGATTGACGAGCCGGCGCCCGCGTCGCGTTCGACGTAGACCTCGTGGCCGTGACGCACCAGTTCGTGTACGCCCGCGGGTGTCAGGGCCACTCGATATTCGCTGTTCTTGACCTCTCGGGGTACACCGACCTTCATCTGACAATCCTTTTCGTCAAGATGGTGTTTTACCCTCATTCTTTCTTCTATAGCGGTGAGAAGTGAGGATTGTTCGGCTGATTACCTGCGTGCCGCTCGTCCTCGATAAGCTGCCCGGCATCCCGAACGCCAGGATGAGGTCGCCACCGATGGACACACCCGAAGAGCCGCCACCCGCGGACCCGGGAGAGCCGCAGGCCAGCAGGCTCACCACCATCGTGCTGATCGTCTCGCTCGTCCTCGTCGTGCTGGTGGCCGGCGTGCTCGGCACGGTCGCGGTCCTGATGACCCGCAGCCCCGACACCCCGCTGTTAGGCGGCGCGCCGCCCACGCGGCTGTCCGTGCCGATCCACTTCGCCCCCGTCAGGGAGACCAAACCCGCGCCCTGCCCCGGTGACCCCGCCGTGCTCGACGCCGAGCGGACCACCTGCTACCTCCTGGAGGACGGCGTCACGGTCGGCGCCGTGCAGAAGATCGAGCCGGTGCGCGAGAAAGACGGCCAGTACTCCGTGCGCATCGCGATCGCGCCGGCGTTCAAGGAGCGGCTGGTCCAGCTCATCGACGAGCAGGTGCCCGAGCAGCGGCAGGTCGCCGTCGTGCTGGCCCCGGAGAAGGCCGAGGTGCCCAAGACCGTGCTGGCCGCGCCCATCGTCACGCAGCACATGGACGGCGACAGCATGAGCATCGCGGGATACACCAAGGACGAGGCCGACGTGCTGGTGGCCCGCCTGCTGGGCGGCACGCCGAGCCCGGCGCCGACCGGTCCCGCCTCCAGCGCCCCGGTCCCGACCGGCCCGGCCTCCACCGGTCCCGCCTCGACCGGTCCCGCCTCCAGCGGTGTCCCGTCCCGGCCGCCCTCCACCGGCCTTCCGCAGACGACGCAGACCGGCGGCACCGGCACGACACAGAGCGGCGCCGCGCGCGCCACCGACCGCCGCTACGCGAGCTGCAAGGAGGCCGTGGCCGCCGGCGACGGGCCCTACTACCGGGGCAGGCACGCCGAGTACGCCTGGTACACCGACGTCGACCGCAACGGCGTGGCCTGCAACAGCGCCGACCTCCGCTAGGCGAACAGCAGTTCCAGCCCGTCGATGGCGAAGTAGGCCAGGAAGACCAGCGAGACGATCCAGAGCAGCAACGGAATCTCCGAGAAGCGGCCCCTGGCCGCCTTGATGAGGGTGTAGACGATCACTCCGGCACCCACGCCGTTCGTGATCGAATAGGTGAACGGCATCAGCGCGATCGTCAGGAACGCCGGCACGGCGAGGTCGAGGTCTCCCCAGGGCACGTTCCTGCTCTGCGTCATCATCAGCGCCCCGACCAGCACCAGCGCGGGCGCGGCCGCCGCGGCGGGCACCACCGAGGCCAGCGGCGTGAACAGCAGCGTCACCCCGAGCAGCGCCCCGGTCACCACACTGGCCAGGCCGGTCCTCGCGCCCTCGCCGACGCCGGCGGCCGACTCGACGAAGACGGTGTTCGCCGAGGCGCTGACCGAGCCGCCCACCATGCCGGCCACGCCGTCCACGGTCAGGATCCGGCCCAGCCTGGGCACCTGCCCGCGCTCGTCGATCAGCCCCGCCTCGTCGCTGACCCCGATGATCGTGCCCATGGCGTCGAAGAACCCCGACAACACCAGCGTGAACAGCACCACGGTCGCCGTCAGCGCCCCCGCCGTGGCGAAGCCGCCGAACAGGTCGAAGGCGCCGACGAGGGCGAAGTCCGGTGCCGAGACCAGCGACTCGGGCACGCGCGGCGCGACCACGCCCCACTCCCGCGTGGGGATGGTGGCCAGCGAGTTCACCAGGATGGCGAGGACGGCGGTGACGGCGATGCTGATGAGGATCGCGGCCGGGGTCCTGCGGACGTACAGGACGATCATCAGGAGCAGGCCGAAGCAGAACACCGCGACCGGCCAGCCCGCGAGGTGGCCGGTCGCGCCGAGTTGCACGGGCGTGCCCTCGCCCGCCGCCACGAACCCGGCGTCCACCAGGCCGATCAGGGCGATGAACAGCCCGATCCCCACGCTGATGGCGTGCTTGAGCGCGAGCGGGATCGCGTTCATGATCAGGGTACGCAGGCCGGTCACCGCCAGCACGATGATGACCAGGCCTTCCAGCACCACCAGGCCCATGGCCTGCGCCCACGTCATGTGGGGCGCGGCCTGGTAGGCGACCACGGCGTTCAGCCCGAGCCCCGCGGCCAGGCCGAAGGGGGCGTTGCCGACGACGGCCATCAGCAGGGTGGAGACGGCGGCGGCGAGGGCGGTCGACGTGGTCAGCTCGGCGATGGAGAGCCGGGCGCCGGTGACGTCCCTGGCACCGGCCAGGATGATGGGGTTGAGCAGGATGATGTAGGCCATGGCCATGAAGGTCGTGGCCCCGCCACGCACCTCACGGCCGACGGTCGTCCCCCGCCCGGTGAGCTCGAAGAGCCTGTCGAGCACGCCATCCCCCTCAACGACCAAGGGGGCATGCCCCGGGAGTTACCCGGCGGGGGACGAGATCACGCCTTCTCGTGCCGCCCGTGACCCACCAGGCCGACGAACTCGTCGAGCCCGATCCTGCCGTCCCCGTCGTTGTCGGCCGACTGGATGAACGCCTCGATCTCGCTCTCGGACACGCCCTGCCCGCCCAGCGCCTCGTTGGCCTGGCGGATCTCGGCGGCGGTCAGCAGGCCGTCGCCGTCGGCGTCGAAACGCTGGAACTCCGCCTTGGCCGCCTCATGTGCGCTTGTCATCAGATACCTCCCCGTTGGTGAACAAGGCGATATCTTCCGGCCTGATCGGAACGCGAGTCAACCGGAGCCCGGTCGCCGCGCGCACCGCCGCCGCGATGGCAGGGGTGGAGGAGAGGGTCGGAGGCTCGCCCGCGCCGCGCAACCCGTACGGCGCCGCAGGGTCTGGATTTTCCAGGATTTTCGTTTGCATGGGCGGCATATCGAGGATGGTGGGGATCAGGTAGTCGGTGAACGACGGGTTCAGCACGAGGCCGTCGCGGACCTGGATCTCCTCCATCAGCGCCAGCCCCAGCCCCTGCGCGGACCCGCCGTGGATCTGGCCCTCCAGCGCCTGCGGGTTCAGCACGCGGCCCACGTCCTGCACGGCCGCCAGCTCGACCACCTTGACCAGGCCCAGCTCCACGTCCACGTCCACGACCGCCCGGTGCACGCACAGCGCGAGCTGCGTGTGCGAGTCGCCCTGGCCCGTGACCGGATCCATCGGGTACGTGGGACGGTGCCGGTATTCGCGCGTCTCCTCGATCGGCCCGGACCTCTCCAGCGCCTCCCACGCCGGCAGGCCCCCGAACCGTTCCCGTACGGCCTGGCAGGCGGCCCGCACAGCGCCCCCGGTGACGTACGACTGCCGTGAGGCCGACGACGAGCCGGCCGAGCCGACCGCGGTGTCGGCGGTGGCCACGGTGACGTCGGCGACGCCCAGCTCCGTGCGCGCGATCTGGGCCTGGAGCGTCACCAGGCCCTGCCCCACCTCGGCCGCCGCCGTGTGCACGGTGACATGCGGCTCGCCGCCCACCAACTCGGCGCGCACCCGGGCCGTGGAGTAGTCGTCGAAGCCCTCGGAGAAGCAGATGTTCTTGATCCCGACGCCGTAGCCGACGCCCCGGCGCACCGCCTCACCGTGCGTGGTTTGAGAGACGCCGCCCGGCAGCGCCCGCAGGTCCGTCGCGGGCGGTCCCTCCGGCAGCGGCATGGACTCCAGGTCGCGCAGCATCCCGGCCAGCGGTGCCGGGGCGTCGATCAGCTGGCCGGTGATGAGGCGCGACCCCTGCGCGACGGCGTTGCGCACCCGGATCTCGACCGGCGACAGGCCGCACGCCTCGGCCAGCCGGTCCATCTGCGACTCGTACGCGTAGCACGCCTGCACCGCGCCGAAACCGCGCATCGCGCCGCACGGCGGGTTGTTCGTGTAGACGCCGGTCGCGTCCACGCGGACGTTCGGCACCTCGTACGGCCCCACGCCGAGCGAGGCGGCGTTGCCCACGACAGCGGGGGAGGACGAGCAGTAGGCGCCGCCGTCCAGCAGGATGTCCGCCTTGACATAGACGAGCCGGCCGTCGCGGGTGGCGCCGTGCTCGTAGCGCATCAGCGCCGGATGGCGGTGCACGTGGCCGAAGAACGACTCCTCGCGACCATAGACGATCTTCACGGGGCGGTTCAGCCGCAGGGCCAGCATGCAGGCGTGCACCTGCATGGACAGGTCCTCGCGCGCGCCGAACGCGCCTCCGACGCCCGACAGCGTCAGGCGTACCTTGTCGTGCGGCAGGCCGAGACAGGGGGCGAGCTGGTCGCGGTCCACGTGCAGCCACTGGGTGGCGATGTACAGGTCGACGCCGCCGTCCTCGGCCGGCACCGCCAGGCCCGACTCGGGACCGAGGAAGGCCTGGTCCTGCATGCCGACCTCGTACTCGCCGGTGACGACGACCTCCGCCTCGAACGTTTCGCCCCGGCGTACCGGCTGGTGCCGGACGACGTCCCGCGCCTCGCGCGGGTCGGTGACGGCCTCACGCACCTCGTAGTCCACCACGATCGCCGCGGCCGCCCTGCGGGCCGTCTCCGGATGGTCGGCGGCCACCAGCGCCACCGGCTCGCCCTGGTAGCGGACCTGGTCGATGGCCAGCACCGGCTGGTCCCTGCGGTCCAGCCCGAAGAATTTGACGCCCGGCACGTCCTCGTGCGTCAGCACCGTCAGCACCCCGTCGATCTTCAGCGCCGGCCCCACGTCGATCGAGCGGATCCACGCCGACGGGTGCGGGCTGCGCAGCGTCACCCCCCACACCATGCCGTCCAGCCACAGGTCGGAGGCGTAGGCGAACTCGCCGGTCACCTTCAGCACGGCGTCCGGGCGCCGCGCGCTCTCACCCACGCCCTGTCCTGCGGTGATGGTGCTCGCCGTCTCCGTCATCTTCCGAGTAGAGCACCGCCGCCGGTCCCGTCCTATGCGCCCGGCGTCAAATCCCGGTCAGCGGTTGTGCGTACCTCCTTGTATATTCCTCCAAATGCGCATCTCTCACCTGCTGGCCATCGAGGAGCTGCGCCTCACGCTCCTGGCCGGCGACCCTGCCCGCGAGTTCGGCACCGTGCACATCACCGACCTGCCCGAGCCCGGGCGGTATCTGAGCGGCGGCGAGCTGGTGTTGTCCGGGCTCATGTGGTGGCACGAGCCGGCGGACTCGGCGCGTTTCGTGGCCGCGCTGTCCGAGGCCGGCGTCGCCGCGCTCGGCGCCGGGCAGGCCTGGCTCGGCCACGTGCCGGGCGACCTGGTGGCCGCCTGCGAGGCCGCCGGGCTGCCGCTGGTCGAGGTGCCGACCGAGGTGTCCTTCCGTACGCTCGCCGAACTGGTCGTGCCCCGCCTGTCCGGCGACGTCCGCCACGCGCTCGGCAGCCACCGCAGGCTCGTCGCCGCCATGGCCGAGGGCGCGGACCTTCCCGAGCTGTTCCGGCTGACCGCCGCCGAACTGGGCGTCACCGGCGCCGTCGTGTCCGCGTCCGGGGAAGTGATCGTCGGGGCGGCCGACGACCCGGTACGTCTGGCCACGGCGTACCTGACGGCGCCCCGGCTTCCCGCGCGGGCCGGCGACAGCACGATCTTCGCGGTCGGACGCGGCCACCGCGCCTCGGGCTGGGCGCTGGCCTGCGACGGTGACCTGCTCGGCAGGGCCGACGTCGGCTACGAGCTGGCCGCCTGCGTGGCGCTCGAACGCAGCCGGATGGAGGAGGGGCGCAGGGTCGAACGCCGCCTGATCGGCCAGCTCGTCGCCGCCGCGCTGACCGAGGCCGACCTGCCCGAGCTGAACGCCAGGCTGCGGACGTGCGGCATCGACGCGGCGGAGCCGTACACGGTCGTGAACGCCACCGTGCCGAGCCAGGACACCGCCCCCGGCCCCGCCACTCCCGACGCGCTCGGCCCCGACGCGCTCGGCGGCCAGGTCGTCGAGGAGCTGCTCGGCCGCGAGGCGGTCGCCGCCGTGGGCACGCCCACGGGTCCAGCCGCGGGTCCGGCCATGAGTGGTGGCGCGGGCTCGGGTGGTGCGGTCGCCGTGGTGCCCCTGCGCGGGCGCAGCGCCTCGGAGGTCGCCGACCGGCTGCGCGCCGGCGTACGGGTGCTGTCGGCCCTGCAGGGGACGCGCGTCTGCGCCGGGCTGAGCGGCGCGCTGACCGGTGCCGCCGCCGTCAAGGGCGGGATCGAGGAGGCCGGGCACGCCAGACGCCTGGCCGAGGCCCGCGACGGCGGCGTGGTGACCAGCGACGAGATCTACACGCACGCGCTGCTGCTGGCCACGGTGCCGGCCGACGTGCGCCGCTCGTTCACCGCCCGGCTGCTCGCGCCGCTGCTCGACTACGACCGCACCCACCAGTCGGAGCTCGTGGGCACCCTCCGCGTCTACCTCGACTGCGCCGGATCGTGGAACGCCTGCGCCGAACGGCTGCACGTGCACGTCAACACCGTGCGCTACCGGGTGCGCAGGATCGAGGAGCTGACCGGCAGGGACCTGTCGGCGATGGCGGACCGGGTCGACCTCTTCCTCGCACTCAGGGACACCGGCACGCCCGGATAGAGGCTCGGTGCCACTGCTCAGTGCCGCCTTTCAGGGCTGCAGCGCCTTGTGCACCGCCGCCTGCTCCTCCGCGAGTCGCCGTTCCCAGCGGGGGTTGCCGAGCGCGCCGCCGAAGCCGGCGGCCTCGGTCACGCAGGCCAGCGCCCGGTCCGGCCGCCCCATCATCCGGTGCGTGTACGACAGCCCCACCAGGCAGCGCAGCTTCCCGATCCGGTAGCCGACCAGCGTCATCAGGTCGGAGGCCCGTACGAGGTGCTCCAGCGCCTCCTCCGGCCGGCCCAAGGCGAGGTGCGTCTCGCCCAGCCCCATGCGGATCTGCGCCTCGTGCGTGAGGTCTCCCACCTCCTGGGCGTCGGCCAGGGCCGCGTTGAGCGGCTCGCACGCATCCTCGGGACGCCCGGCGCCGCGGTGGGCGTTGCCCGCCATCATCAGCGCGTAGCGCACCCCCACCCGCGAGCCGATCCTCCTGGCGAGGGCGAGCTGGCGTTCCGCCCACGGGAGCGCCTCCTCGAAGCGTTCGCCCGTGATGTGCACGACGGCGAGGTTGCCCATCGCGCGCTGCTCGGCGAAGGCGTCGCCGAGCCGCCTGGCGATCGCCAGCGACGCCAGCAGGTGGGCGACGGACTCGTCGGTGCGCCCGGTCACGCGCAGGGCGTTGGCGATGTAGTCGTGGGCGACCTGCGCGCTCGCCTCGTCGCCGAGCCGTTCGCTGAGCCGCAGGGCCTTCGTGTTCAGCTCGTGCATCGTCGCCATGTCGTAGGCCCGCTGCTGGTGCCAGGCGAGTCCGAACGCGAGGTTGATCCCCAGCCTGGCGATCGCCTCGTCGGGGGAGCCCATGGCCTGGGCGGCCGCGGCGACCAGGACGGGCTCCTCCTCGTGCAGCCACGCCTTGGCCTCCTCGACGCCGGACACCTGGTGGGGGACCGCGTCCACGGGGGCGGCGGTCTGCACGCGGTGCGGGTCGATGACGCTGCTCGCGAGCCGCGCCGAGGCCGCGTAGTAGGAGAACACGCGGATGAGCGCGTCCCTGGCGCCGTCCGGCCGCAACTCGCCCGCGAAGAGCCGGACGAGGTCGTGCAGCTGGTAGCGGCCCTGGCCGGCGCGGTCGAGCAGGTGGGCGTCGACCAGCCGCTCCAGCCCCGGCTCCGCCTCGGCGGGCGGCACGCCGAGCAGCGCGCCCGCCACCTCGGCGGTCGCCTCGGGCACGTGCAGCAGGCCGAGCAGCGCGAGGATGCGCGCGGCCTGCCGGTCGACGGCCCGGCGGCCGCGTTCGAGCGCAGTGTGGCCGGCCGCGAGGCTGGAACGCACCGCCAGGTCGCCCACGGCGAGCTCGTGCAGCCGCCGCCGCTCGTCGCTCAGCCGGGCGGTCAGCGTCGCCACGGTCCAGTCGGTACGGCCGGCGAGCCGCGCCCCCGCGATCTTCAAGGCGAGCGGCAGACCGTCGCACAACCGCACCAGGCTCGCCGTCTGCCCCGCGTCCTCCGTCACCCGGCCCGCGCCGGCGAGCCCGGCCAGCATCGTGGCCGACTCCGCGTGCGACATCCGGTCCAGCTCCAACTGGAAGAAGTCATCGCCCCAGGTCATGGTCTCGCGGCTGGTCACCAGCAGCGAGGTGCCGAACGGCGTGGACAACAGCGGCCGGATCTGCCCCAGGTCCGCGGCGTCGTCGAGCAGCGCCAGCACCCGCCGGCCGTGCAGGCGGCTGCGCCACACGGCGGCCGCCTCGTCGAGGTCGGAGGGCACGGCGTGGGGAGGCACGCCGAGCGCGCGCAGGAACCGCCCAAGCACCTCCAGCGCGCTGAGCGCGGGCAGCTCGGGCGTGGCGCCCCGGCAGTTGACGTAGAGCTGACCGTCGGGGAAACGCTCCTCCACCAGGTGGGCGACCTGCACGGCCAGCGCCGACTTGCCCACGCCGGGCGGCCCCGTGATGATCACCAGTGGGCCGGGCGGCGCGTCGTCACCGGGAGCCAGCCGCTCCCGCAGCCGGACGACCTCATCCGTCCTGCCCACGAACTCCGCCAGCCGCCGCGGCAACTGGCGCGGCTGTGGCGAGAGCGTAGCCGCGTCGGCGCGCAGCACCATCTCGTAGCACCTGCGCAGCCCCTCGCTGGGGGAGAGACCCAGCTCCTCGGCGAGGACGACCCTGCCCTCCTCGAAGGTCTCCAGCGCCTCCGCCTGGCGCCCGGAGCGGAACAGCGCCGTCATGAGCAGCTCGCGTGCCCGCTCGCGCAGGGGGCGGTGACGGGTGAGGTCACGCAGCTCCTCGATGATCTCCGCGTGCCGGTCGAGGCGCAGCAGGCTCTCCGCGCGCTGCTCGACCGCCGACAGCCGGAGCTGCTCCAGGCGGTCGCGTTCCTTCTCCACGAACGGGCCGGAAAGGCCGCTCAGCGCGATGCCTCGCCACATCAGCAGGGCCTGGTCGAGCAGGCGTACGGCCTGCCGGTCGTCGCCGGAGCGCTGAGCACGGTGAGCCTCTGCGACGCGTTCGCCGAACAGCACCGCGTCCACCTGCCCGGGCCGCAGGCGAAGGATGTATCCGGCGGACGTGCCCGACAGCAGCCGTGACGGCTCGCGGCGTCCACGCGAGGGCTCGAAGGCGCGGCGTAAGCCGGAGATGTAGGTGTAGACGCTCTGCTCGGCGTTGCGCGGGGCGTCCTCGCCCCAGATGCCGGAGACGAGCCGGTGCATCGGGACGGGCCGGGCGGGGGCGGAGGCGAGCAGCGCGAGAGCGACCTGTTGCCGGGCGGGGCCGAGATCGATGGGCTCGGCCTCCCGCTCACCGGTGACCGCGCCGAGCAGGCGGATGTAGATCTTCTCGCTCACGCGACTCCCCGCTCCTTCGTCACCCCAGGGCAGCGTCGTCGAAGTGATCACTGTAGATCAAATGTAGACGGCGCCGGATAGACTTCCGGATCAGGAAGGGGCTGGAGGACCCGGGCCGAAGGAACACCTGGGAGCGGGGTTTGAGGGGCACACATGACGAGGGCGTGCCTCATCGTCCACGGGGTGTCGGAAGCGCAGTGCGGTTTCGCGTTCCGATGCCGGGGGTGTGCCCCTGCGGCCTGAGGGCCTCAGCAGCAGTCGCTTGAGTCCTGATTGGCGGTGACAGGCGACATTTCGGCACTCGCGGTCGTAGCATTGCCCGCAAGGGCTGCAGCGACCATCATCGCAGTGACCAGTGCCGACAGGGCAATACGCATACGCATGGGGGTTCTCCCTCGCCTATGTGGGGGTTGCTCGGACTATATCTTCTCAGGGAGCGACGACTGTGACCACATCTGACCTGGTTGGACTTCGCATCAAGACAGTCCGGCGACAACGCGGCCTGTCGCAGGCACAGCTGGCGCATCCCGAGTTGTCGGACAGTTACGTGTCGTTGATCGAGAGTGGCAAGCGTACCCCGACTCCTGCCGTTCTGGAGCTGTTGGCCCAGAAATTGGACTGTTCGCTGTCCTATCTGATCAACGGTGTGACCGCCGAGCAGATGGAGGACATCGAGCTGGCTCTCGGTTACGCCCGGTTGGCGCTCGAGAACGGTGAGGTCGCCGAGGCCCGCACCCGCTTCCGCGAACTGCTGGCCAACAGCAACCTGACAGGGTTGCCCACACTTCGTCAAGACACCGAGTACGGGCTGGCCCTCGCCCACGAGGCGGCCGGCGCGCTCGACGAGGCGATCCCCATCCTGCTCAAGCTCCGCGACGAGGAGCTGTCCGCCGAGCGGCGCATCGAGGTCGCCATGGTGCTGTGCCGCGCCTACCGCGACAGCGAGCGGCTGACCGAGGCCGTCACGGTGGGCGAGCAGATGCTGGGCGGCAGCGCCCGCCTGCCCTGGAGCGATCCGCTCGTCGAGCTGGCCGCGACGCTGCTGTCGGCCTACATGCACCGGGGCGACCTGCTGCGCGCCCGCCAGTTCTCGGCCGAGCTGCTCAACGCGGCCGACGCGCTCGGCACGCCCCGCTCGATCGTGGCCGCCAACTGGATCGCCTCCAACGTCGCCTACAACACCGGTCACAACGAGGAGGCGCTGTCCTTCGCCGAGCGGGCCATGGCGGTGCAGCTGGAGCACGGCCATCCGCGCAGCGTCGCCAGGATGCGCCTCGCGCTCCTGCAGCAGCGGCTCAAGGCGCGGCCCACCGAGGCCGCCGCCGTACGCGACGAGCTGCGCGCGACGGTCGCCGAGTTCGAGCAGACCTCGACCAGCACCATCGACAAGGCCCGGGTCCACGTGGAGCTGGCCTACGCCGAATACATGCTCGACGACCTCGACAAGGCCGTCGAGCACGCCAAGATCGGCAGGGACCTGGTCCCCGAATACGGTCACGTGCTCGGCGCCGAGGCCAACCTGCTGCTCGGCAGGGCCTACGGCTCCGTCGGGCGCTCGGCCGAGGCCGCCGGTCACGTCGCGTCCGTGCGCGACTGGCTGACGCCGCTGCCCGACTCCCGCCGCTCCGCGTCGACCTGGCTGGCCACGGCGGAGACGATCGAGGAGCTGGGCGACGCGGAGGGGGCGGTCGAGGCCTACCAGCGGGCACTGGCCTGCGCGGGCCTGTAGACGGGTCCTGAGATCGGAGTCCGGACCGGGCAGGGGCGTCGGTAGCCTTGAAGGTGCCATGAAGAGATCCCCGTTCGCGGCCTTCGCCGCGATGCTCGCCGCCGCCCTGCTCGTGTCCGGCGCCGCTCCCGCCCTGGCCCACGACGCGCTCAAGAGCAGCTCGCCGGCCAAGGGCGCCGAGGTCGAGGCCCTCGACGAGGTCGAGCTCGAGTTCACCGCCAAGGTGCGCATGCCGTTCGTGATCGTACGGGGGCCCGGCGACGACCAGCACCAGCAGGGCAAGCCCGAGCTGGACGGCGCGGTCGTGCGCCAGGCGGTCAAGGGGCCGCTGCCCGACGGGAAATACACGATCGCCTACCGGGTCGTGTCCTCCGACGGCCACCCGATCGAGGGGGAGATCCCGTTCCGGGTCGAGGGGGCGCGGACGCCGTCCCCCGGCCCTGAGGAGGAGACGGCGACGAGCGAGGCGCCCGCGTCGGTTCCCGCGAGCTCCGGACCGTCGGAGCCCGCCGCTTCCGCGCCCCCGTCCGAGGGCACCTCCGCGGACGCCGACCAGGCCTCGGCGCAGCAGCAGGTCACGTTCCCCGTCTGGTTGATCATCGTGATCGGCGCGCTCGTCGGCATCGGCATCGGGTTCCTGCTCAGCGCGCGGAAGAAGAAGCCGTGAGCCGGGCGACGCGTCTCACGCTCGCCGGCGCGGGGGCCGCGATCGCCGCCCTGGTGATCGGCATGATCGCCGGAGGCAGCGCCTTCCCCAAGATCATTCCCGGCCTGCCAGACGCCGGCGCCGTCGTCAGGTGGGGGCTGCCGCTGTCCAAGCTGCTCATGGACGCGGCCGGGGTCGCCACCGTCGGCCTGCTGCTCATGGCCGCCGCACTGCTGCCCAACGACAAGGGCGTGCTCGGCAGGACCGCCGTCGACTACGTCAAGGCCAGCTCGTGGGCGGCGCTGGCGTGGTCGGGGTCGGCGTTCCTCGCCATCCTCTTCGGGGCCGCGGAGTCCATCGGCAGGACGGTGCCCCAGATCCTCGAGCGCACCATCCTGACCAGCTACGCCACCCAGACCACGCAGGGGGTGGCGCTGACGCTCGTGGTGCTGTTCGGGGTGGCGATCGCGTTGTTCTCGCGCGGCGCCATCACCGCCGGAGCCGCGGCGGGGCTGCTGGTGTTCGCGCTGGTGACGATGTTGCCCGCGCCGTTGACCGGGCACAGCGCCTCCTCGCCCAACCACGACCTGGCCACCTCGTCGGTCGCGCTGCACCTGCTCGCCCTCGCCCTGTGGGTGGGCGGGCTCGTCGTGCTGGCCGTCCACGCGCTGCGCGCCCAGCCGCAGCTGGAGGTGGCCGCCACCAGGTTCTCCCGGATGGCCGTGTGGTGCTACGTCGGTGTGGGGCTGTCCGGGCTGTTCAGCCTGGTGGCCCGGCTGGGCGCGGTCTCCGACCTGTGGACGTCCGACTACGGCCTGCTGGCCGTGGCCAAGATCGTGGCGTTCGTGCTGCTCGGCTACGTGGGCTACTGGCACCGCCAGCGCACGCTGGCCGACCTCGCGGCCGGCCGGCCCAGGGCGTTCACCCGGCTGGCGGGCGGCGAGACGCTGCTCATGCTCGCCACCGTCGGGCTGGCCGTGGCGCTGTCGCGCACGCGGCCCCCCGACGTCGTCCTGCCCGCCGACCGGGCGTTCGAGCTGCTGGGCTTCCCCGTGCCGCCGGAGCTGTCGCCGGCGAACGTGTTCACGCTGTGGTGGTTCGACCTGTTCTTCGCCGTGGTCGCAGCGGTCCTGGCCGGGCTCTACGGCGCGGGCGTATACCGGCTGGCGCGGCGGGGTGTCGCGTGGTCGTGGGGCCGCACGGCGTCGTGGTTCGCCGGCGTGGCGCTGCTGGTGTTCGCCACGCAGAGCGGGCTGGCCCGCTACGCCAAGGTCATGTTCAACGTGCACATGATCGAGCACATGACGCTCTCCATGGTCGTGCCCATTTTCCTGGTGCTCGGCGGGCCCGTCACGCTGGCCCTGCGCGCGCTCAGGCCCGCGTCGAGGAGGGGCGACCGCGGGCCGCGGGAGTGGATCACCACGATCCTGCACAGCCGGTTCACCAAGGTCGTCACCCACCCCCTGGTGGCGACGTCCATCTTCGTGACGTCGACGTACGCGCTCTACTTCACGCCGCTGTTCGAGTCGGCCATGCAGGAGCACCTCGGCCACATCTGGATGACCATGCACTTCCTCATCAGCGGGTGCCTGTTCTTCTGGGTGATCGTCGGCGTCGACCCGGGGCCGCACCGGCTGCCGTACGTCTGGCGGCTGCTGATGCTCTTCGTCACCATGCCGTTCCACGCGTTCTTCGGCATCGCCCTGATGATGATGGGCACGGTGATCGCCTCCGGATGGTACGAGCAGCTCGGCCGCACCTGGGGCGACACGCTGCTGCAGACGCAGCGCGACGGCGGGGCCATCGCCTGGGGGTTCGGCGAGATCCCGACGCTGATCGTGCTGCTGGCCATCGCGGCACAGTGGTACAAGGACGACGACAGGCAGGCGCGGCGCACCGACCGCAAGGCCGACCGCTCCAGCGCCGGAGACCCGGAACTCGACTCCTACAACGCCTACCTCGCCCGTCTCAACCGCGCTGACAAGGGCGAGTAGCCGTTCGGCCACGGCCTTCTATCTTCTCAGCACACGCCTACCGACCGGCGGGTAGCCTGACCTTCAGGGGAGACGGGCATAACCCTGTTCGCCGGCGGGCGCAGCCTTGAGGGGGATTGCGCTCTGCGCGGGTTCGGGAGCGCCGGAGTGGGGACCGGCGTGGGCCCGGTGCCAAGAGAGGCGAGACCATTGGCGGAAGAAACGCGGATGCGAGGGGGGCAGAGCCTGGCCGAGGCGCTGGAGACCTGCCTCACCGAGTGGTCGGAGCGCACAGGGATCGTGGTCGAGACCTGGGCGCTGCCCGCGACGGACGTGCCGTCGCGCGTGACGCGCGGCGTCATGACCACGATGGGCGAAGCTCTGTCGAACGTCGAGCGGCACAGCAGGGCCAAGACCGTCTCCATCGCCGTGACCGCGGGCAGGAGCGGGCTGCGCCTGACCGTCAGCGACGACGGCAAAGGCTTTCCCGCGCCGGTGACGGGGCGCGGGATCGCGAGGATGCGGGCGGCCTTCGCGGAGATCGGCGGCAGCCTGTCGGTCAACACCGTGCCGGGAGAGGGCACCACGGTGACCGGGGTGGTGCCCATGCGGCGGTGACGCGGGCGCCGGCGCACGGTCAGGGCAGGGTGAGGATCTCGCTGCCGGTGTCGGTGACCACGATGGTGTGCTCGAACTGGGCCGTGCGCTTGCGGTCTTTCGTGACCGCGGTCCACTTGTCGGGCCAGATGTCGTAGTCGATGGTCCCCAGCGTCAGCATCGGCTCGATCGTGAACGTCATCCCCGGCACCAGCTCCACCCGCAGCGACGGGTCGTCGTAGTGGGGCACCATGAGGCCGGAGTGGAAGCTCGTGCCGATGCCGTGGCCGGTGAAGTCTCGCACGACCCCATAGCCGAACCGCTTGGCGTACGCCTCGATGACGCGGCCCACGACGTTGAGCTGCCGGCCCGGGGCGACCGCCTTGATCGCGCGCATCATCGCCTCGCGTGTGCGCTCCACCAGCAGCCGCGACTCCTCGTCGACCTCGCCCACGAGGTAGGTGGCGTCGGTGTCGCCGTGGACGCCGCCGATGTAGGCGGTGATGTCGACGTTGACGATGTCGCCGTCGCGCAGCACGGTGTCGTCGGGGATGCCGTGACAGATCACCTCGTTGATCGACGTGCACAGCGACTTGGGATAGCCCTTGTAGCCGAGCGTGCTCGGGTAGGCGCCGTGGTCGATGAGGAAGTCGTGGCCGATCCTGTCGAGCTCGTCGGTCGTGACGCCCGGCCGGACGTTTCTCCCGACCTCCTCGAGTGCCTGGGCGGCGATCCTGCCCGCCACCCGCATACGCTCGATCATCTCGGGGGTCTTCACGTCGGACTCGCCGGTGGTGGGGCGCTTCTTGCCGACGTACTCCGGCCGCTCGATGTGGGCGGGGACCTTTCGCATGGGCGAAACTCGCCCTGGCTGGAGCAGTGTCGTCATGAAACATGAGTCTACGGGGCAGAATTGACCCCGTGAGCGAAGGCCAGTGGTGGTTCTGCCTCAAGCACATGAGGGTCGAGCCCGACAAGGGGTGCCCCAACAAGGACCGGATGGGGCCCTACGCGTCCGAGCAGGAAGCCGCCGGAGCGCTGCAGCGCGCCGCCGACCGCAACAAGGCATGGGATGAGGCCGACGAGGACGACGACTAAGGCACGACGGCGTAGGCCCGGACCGGAAACGTGCCGAGGCCGGCGACCATCGGCGGCGCCGCGTGGAAGCGGAAACCGTCGTCGGGCAGCGCGTCCAGCCCCGTCAGGTGCTCCACGATGGGGATGCCCGCCCGCAGCAGGATCGAGTGGGCGGGGCGTTCGCCGTGCGGCGGGGTGTCGTCGATGTTGAGCGAGTCGATGCCGACCAGTGCCGGGCCCTGCCCGGCCAGCCAGGCGGCCGACTCGGGCGCGAGGTGAGGGTGTCCGTGGGCGTAGGCGTCGGTGCCGAAGTGGCGGTCCCATCCCGTGTGGATCAGCACGGCCCGGCCGCGTACGTCCAGCGCCCGGTCGAGGCTCACCACGCGCTGCCCCGCGGCCCGCACCACCAGGCCGGGAAGGTCGGCCAGCTTCGACAGCGGCACCTGCGACAGGTCGCCGCCGCCGGCGTACCGGTGGAACGGGGTGTCGACGTAGGTGCCGGTGTTGGCGGCCATCGTGATCACGCCGATGTGGAACTCCGTGCCCGGCGCGTACATCCCACGTGAGTCCTCCCGGCTCAGGTGCACCCCGAGCTTCGGACCAGGGATGCCGGGGAAGGTCGTCATTCCCTCGACGACACGGTGGCTGAGTTCGACGATCACCGGCGCCTCCTCAGTCGGTCACCTGCGGGCCGCTGACCTTGTCCAGCAGCCTGGCCAGGCGCTCGCGCAGCCCCAGGCGCCGCTCCACCTCGCCGGCCGCCGCGCTCACCAGGTGCTGCGCGCCGTCGAACGTCACCGGCCCGCTGCGGGGCACCGCGATCGCGTCATGGGCGAGGCCCGTCAGCTCGGCGTCGCCGCCCTCGATCGCCAGGATCGTCGCGCCCGTGCGCCGGGCGTCGTCGACGCGTTCGAGCAGCGGGACAGGGGCCTGCTGCTCGGCCAGCACGAACAACGTCTCGCCCCGCGCCGCCCGCTCCAGGCGGTCGAAGCCGACGCGCAGGTGGGCGGGAGCGTCGCTCGGCGGGGCCCAGCGCACCAGGGTGGGCGTGAGCTGCGTCAGCCCGGAGTAGCGCGCCTCGTCGCTGAGATGCGCGGTCAGGTGCCAGGGTTCGTCGTCGGGCGGGCCGACCAGCAGCAGGCCGCCGGGCGAGCGGGTGGCGCGCAGGGCGAGACCCAGCTCGCGCGCGCGGTCGATCCAGCCGGTGTCGGCCAGGAGCTCGCGCAGGAGTGCCACCGATCCTGAGTCCATCCCTCCATGGTGCCCGACGTCGTCCTCGCGGGGAGGCTGATTCGGGAGTGGTGTACGGACACCAGGTGGCCGCCACCCGCCAGAACGGGCCTTGACAAGGGGTTACCGGCGAGTAACGATCGGCTCGCGGCGCCGCCCCCCGAGTGCGTAATCCTCAAGAAAGGGGCGGCACATGACCTCACGTGTGCGCGTCAGCATGTCCCTGTCCCTGTTATCGACCCTGTTGCTGGTTTTGTCCCTCGTCACCACCCCCGCCCGCGCGGCGACCCCCGGCGACGTCGTCTCGGCCCGGCCCACCACCGTCTACCTGCTGCCGGGCAAGCTGCTCGAGGTGCCGGTCAACGCCTGGCACGTCCTCTACCACTCCACCTCCGCCACCGGCTCGCCCAACACCGTCTCCGGCACGCTGCTCGTGCCCAAGAGCCGCTACCCGCTCGGCACCCGCCCGATCGTCGGGTACGCCGTCGGCACCCACGGGCTCGGCGACCAGTGCGCCCCCTCCGTCAGCATGGCCCAGGGCCGCGAGGCCGAGCTCGCGCTGGTGAGCCTGTTGCTGCTCAAGGGGTTCGCGGTGGCGATCACCGACTACGAGGGGCTCGGCACGCCAGGGCCGCACACGTACATGGCGGGGATCTCCCAGGGGCGCGCCGTGCTCGACTCGATCAGGGCCGCGACCCGCGTGCCCGGCGCGGGGCTGTCCGGCCGGGCGCCCGTCGCCGTCATGGGCTACTCCCAGGGCGGCGCCTCCGCCGGATGGGCCGCCCAGCTGCAGCCCGCGTACGCGCCCGAACTGCGGCTGCGAGCCGTCGCGGCCGGCGGCGTGCCCGCCGACCTGCACGCCGTCGCCGCCCATCTCGACGGCGGCGACGACTTCGGGCTGGCCGCGGCCGCCGGCGTGGGGCTCGACGCCGCCTACCCGGAGCTCGACCTCGACGCCGACCTCAACGATCGCGGCCGTGCGCTGCTCGCCGACGCCGCCGACGACTGCGTGGGCGACCTGGACAAGCTCGCCGGGCTGCGCTTCTCCGACCTGAGCCCGATCGACCTGCTCGGCCAGCCCAAGTGGCGGGCGCGACTGGCGGAGAACCGGCTCGGGTCCGTGGCCCCGGAGGTGCCGGTGTTCCTCTACCACGCCAGTGGGGACCAGATCATCCCGCTCTCGGTGGGGTCGGCGCTGCGCTCGGAGTACTGCCGGGCCGGGGTGAACGTGCGCTGGGCCGGGCTGCCCGCGCCCGACCACGTCACCGGAGCCGTCGAGGGCGGGCCGCTGGCCATCGGGTGGCTGGCGCTTCGGTTGTACGGGCTGCCCACGTCCGGCAACTGCTGACCCGCCGCCGGATCCGCCTTTCGCCGGTGGGCCGGGCTCGCCCGCGGTGAGCCCGGCTGCCGGTCCGGAGGGGCGGAGCTGGCATGATCTGTTTATGACTGACGTTAACGGGCTTTCCATCGGCATCCTCGGCGGCACCGGCGACCAGGGCAAAGGGCTGGCGCGGCGGTTCGCGCTCGCGGGGCATCCGGTGCTGATCGGATCGCGCAGCGCCCAGCGCGCCCAGGAGGCGGCCGAGTCCATCGGTGCGGGTGCGACGGGCGACGAGAACGCCGCCGTCGCCTCCCAGGCCGGCCTTGTGATCGTCGCGGTGCCGTACGACGGGCACAAGGCGCTGCTGGAGTCCCTCCGCGCCGAGCTGGCAGGCAAGATCGTGGTCGACTGCGTCAACCCGCTCGGGTTCGACAAGCAGGGCGCGTACGCGCTCCCCGTCGAGGAGGGCAGCGCGGCGCAGCAGGCCGCCGCGGTGCTGACCGAGAGCCGCGTGGTGGCCGCCTTCCACCACGTGTCGGCCGTGGTGCTGATGGACCCGTCGGTGGAGAAGGTGGACCTCGACGTGCTGGTGCTGGGCGACGACCGCGAGGCCACGAGCACGGTGCAGGCCCTCGCCGAGGCCATCCCGGGAGTGCGGGGCGTCTATGGCGGACGACTGCGCAACGCCCACCAGGTGGAGGCGCTGACCGCCAACATCATTTCCATCAACCGCCGCTACAAGGCGCACGCCGGCCTGCGCGTCACCGACATCTGACCCGCGTGAGGCACCCGGCTCACAACCAGCCGGCGTCCTCGGCGATGCGGATGGCGTCGATCTTGTTGCGGGCGCCCGTCTTGGTGATGGCTCCGGTCAAATAGTTGCGTACGGTGCCGGGCGACAGGTGCAGCCGCGCGGCGGTGTCCTCGGCCGACGCGCCCCTGGCCGCCTCCCTGAGCACGGTCGACTCCCGGGGCGTCAGCGGGCTCTCGCCGTGCTCCATGGCCGAGGTGACGAGTTCGGCGTCCAGCACGCGCAGGCCGGCGGCCGTACGCCTGACGGCGTCGGAGAGCCGGTCGCCGGGCGCGTCCTTGACCAGGAACGCCTCGATGCCGGCGGCCAGCGCCCTGCGCACGTGGCCGGGCTGTCCCATCGCGGTGAGCACGAGGATCCGGCAGGACGGCAGGCGCTCGCGCAGCTCGGCGGCGGCGGTGATGCCGTCGACGACCGGCAGGTCGATGTCCACGACGGCGACATCGGGGCGGGTCTCCATGGCCCTGGGCACGATCTCGTCGCCGCGGGTGACCTCCGCGACCACGTCGATGTCGGACTCGAGGCGGAGCAGGGCGGTGAGGGCGGCGCGGATCATGTGCATGTCCTCGGCCAGCAGCACTCTGATCACGTCGCCACCTCCACGGCCAGCAGGAAACCTCCCACGCCCGTCGGGCCTGGCGGAGCGGGCCGCGCAGGAGCCGCCGGCCTGCGCGGCCCGCTCCGCCAGGCCCGTGAGCCCGCCGCCGGCGGGTTCCGAGCCTGTGAGCGCGCCGTCGTTGGCCACCTCGAGACGGAGCGTCGTGTCGTGCAGCGACGTCGTGATCGTGCAGGTCGTGGCCCGGCTGTGGCGCAGGACGTTGGTGACCCCTTCGCGCACCGCCCACGCCAGCGCCTCCTCGGACCGCCGGGGGAGCGGCACGTCGGCCAGGTGCGCCTGCGCGTCCACCCCGGACGACTCCAGCAGCGCCACCGCCCTGTCGACCTCGCCGGTCAGAGACAACTCCCGGTAGCCCTTGGCCACCTGCCGTACGTCCTTGGCCGCCTCCCTGGCCACCAGAACCAGCTCGCCCACCTCCGAGCGGGCCTGGCCGGGATCGCCCTCCATGAGGCGGGCGGCCAGGTCGCCCTTGAGCGCGATCGCGGTGAGGCTGCGGCCGAGCCCGTCGTGCAGGTCGCGGGAGATGCGCAGACGTTCCCTCATCACCGCGGCGTCCGCCAGCTCGGCCCTGGCCTCCTCCAGCTCGGCCGTCACCCGGACGAACCGCACCAGCGCGTACGTCATCGCCCCCGTCGTCGGCACGGTGACCACGTAGAAGGCGACGATCACCGGCATAGGGCCCGACAGGGACAACACGGCGCCCTCGTAGACCATCATGAGCCCCACCAGCGCGCCGCCCCAGCGCAGCGGCAGGAAGACCAGCAGGGTGCCGGCCAGCAGCGGGGCCGCCACGGCCGACCAGCCGCCCGGCAGCAGGTCCGGCAGGTAGGTCGCGACCGCCTGGAGCACGAGCGTGGCAGGGAAGAGCGGCGGGCGCGCATCGCGCAGCGCCGCCCGCATGTTGAGGGAGTGGGTGGCGATCACGGCGGTGATCGCCATGGCGGCCAGCACACCGTAGGTCGCGCCCTGCTGGAAGTAGAGCAGCGCGATCATCGTGTAGGCGCATGAGACGCCGACGAGCAACCCGGTCGCGAGCCGCCTGGCGGATGACGAGATCACGGTGACGATCATGACCTGCGTGGTTCCCAGCGGAACCACAGCCGGATCGCGGCCAGCCCGGCCAGCGTCCATCCGGCCAGGATCAACAGGGGGACGACGAGGTCGCCGGTCCTGACGGCGTCGACGACGGCCGTGGTCGGCAGCAGGTCGAGCACGGGAGGCAGCCACGAGGGCAGCGGGATGGGGCCCATCGCGCCCGCGGAGACGCCCGCCACCAGGAACACCGGCGTGGTGAACGCCGCCGCCAGCTCCGCGCGCGGGACGGCGGCCGTGTACGCGCCGCCGAGCAGGGACAACACGGCCGAGCCTGCGATCACGACGGCGGCGAACGAGAAGGGGTTCGCCGGCAGCGGAACCCCGGCCACGAGGTGCACGGCCAGCGTGCACAACACGGTCACGACCACGGTCTGGGTCGCCGTGCCGGCGATCTGGCCGGTGAGGATCTGCGCGTCGGTCAGCCGGCTCGCCCGCAGCCGTTTCAGCACGAGCTGGTCGCGGCGGCCGGCCAGGACGACCGTGACGTTCATGAACGCGGTGATCGCCAGCAGCAGCGCGAGCGCGCCCTGAAAGACGTGGGTGGCCGCGGCGACGCCGGTCACGTTCCGCATGAGGGCGGGCATCCCGACGGCCAGCCCGACGGGTGTGACCACGGAGGCGAACACCATGGACTTGTCCCGCCAGAACAGGCGGGTCGCGAGGCGGTAGGTGGCGGCCATGTTCATCGGGCCGGTCATCGGGCCGGTCATCGGGCGCTCCTGGACAGGTCGAGGAAGAGGTCTTCGAGGGTGGCCGTACGGACCTCCAGGCCGGCCAGGCGCACGCCGCGCGCGGCCGCCCAGCTGAGGAGCGTCTGCGCGGCGAGATCGGGATCCTCGGCCCGGAAGACGGCGAGGTCGCCCTCCAGGGTGACCGCCAGCGGCAGGTCCGCGGGACGGACCTCGGCGGGCATCCGGAACGCCACCCGCCCGCGCCGCGCCGCGAGCGTCTCCGCCATCCCGCCGGAGGCCACGATCTCACCCTGGTCCATGACGGCGAGGGCGGAGGCCAGGCGCTGCGCCTCCTCCAGGTAGTGGGTCGTCAGCAGGACCGTGATGCCCTGCCCGGCCAGGTCGCGGACCACCTCCCAGGTCCTCGACCGCGCCTCGGGGTCCATGCCGGTCGTCGGCTCGTCGAGGAACAGCACGTCGGGGCGGCCCAGCAGGGCGAGCGCGAGGTCGAGCCTGCGCTTCTCGCCGCCGGACAGCTGGCGCACCCGCGTGCCGGACCGGCCCGCCAGCCCGGCCAGCTCCAGCGCCTCGTCGCGCGGGCGCGGTGCGGCGGTGAAGTCGCGCCAGATGCCGACGGTCTGGGCGACCGTCAGCTCAGGGAAGAACCCGGCCTCCTGCAACATGATCCCGACGCGCTGACGCAGGGCCGCCCTGTCGGACCAGGGGTCGAGGCCGAGCACCCGCACGGTGCCGCTGCCGGCGCGCTGGAAACCGGCGAGCACCTCGACCGTCGTGGTCTTGCCCGCGCCGTTCCTGCCGAGCAGTGCGAAGACCGTGCCTTCGGCGACCTCGAACGAGACGTCCTTGACCGCGGGGAAACCCTGGTGGCTCTTGCTGAGCCCGCTCACTTCTATCGCTCTCACGGGTCCGACTATCGCGGGGCGCGATCGCGGACGGCAGTGAAGAATTCACGACTTCCCGGAGAGCTTGAGCAGCGCGTCGGTGACGCCTTCCGGGTCGATCAGCTGGTGCAGGTGCTGACCGGGCAGGCGGGTCACGGGCCAGCCGCGCCGCCCGGCCTCCTCGGCGATCGTGTCGTACGGTGGGCCGTACCACAACATCGAGCACCTGACGTCGTCCCATCCGGCGGGCACGGGCAGGGCCTGAGTGTAGTAGTCGAGCGGCAGCCGGGGCTGCTCGGCCGCCACCCGCACCCGCGTCGCGGGGTCGGGCAGCAGGGCCACGACGTCCTCCTCGTCCCACCAGTCGGTCCAGCGCGGCAACATCCCGTCGGGGCCCGCCAGGTCGCGCAGGAACGGCAGGAACCCGTCGTCGGCGGCCTTGACCAGCCCGTCGCGCGGCGGGAGGTGCGCGTCGGCGAACACGCAGGCCACCACCCGCCCGTCGAGCCCTTCCTTGATCAACGGCAGGAAGAGCCCGGCGTTGCTGTGCCCGGCGAGCACCACGCGGCTGGCGGGTGTGGCCGCGCGCACAGTCTCCACCACGCGCGGCCAGTAGGGCGCCTCTCCCGCGGTCACGCCGGTCAGGTCGGGCACCACCGCCGCGTGCCCGCGGCGTTCCAGCGACTCGGCCACGGGGGCCCACGTCGAGGGCCCGACGGAAGGGCTGTGCACGAGTACGAAGGTCGAATCCATGAGCCCACCCTGTCAGACGACCAGGGCCCGACGGGAGCCCGATTTGTCCGACCCGTCGTAGACGGCCCAGGCCGCGGCCAGGTTGTTCACCGCTCGCGAAAGCTCGTCCTCGTGGAGCAGGAAGTGCAGCCGCATGTGGCCGGTGTGCCCGCCTGCGGGGTCGAACGACCGGCCGGGCGCCACCGCGACCCCGTGACGGAGCGCGACCTGGGCGAACGAGCCGGCGTCGCCGCGCGGGATGCTTACCCAGAGGGTCTGGCCGCCGAGCGCGGGCTCGAACGTCCACGACGGCAGGCGCTCGCGCAGCCCGGCGCAGAGATGGTCGTGCAGCCGGCGGGACGTGCGCACCCGCGCGGCGCGTACCTCGTCGAGGCGGCGGAGCAGGGCGACGGCGGCGAACTGGCTGAAGACCTCGCCGCCGAGGTCGCGTACGGCCCGCAGCCTGGACAGCCGCGCCACCAGCGGCGCCGCCGCGCGGATCCAGCCCACGCGCATGCCGCCCCAGACGAGCTTGCTCAGGGAGCCGACCGTGATGACCTGCTCGCCCCGTCCGTACGCCGCCAGCGGCGGCGGCGTCTCGCCCGAGAAGCACAGCTCGGCGCGGGCCTCGTCGTCGATCAGCGGAACGTCGTGCTCCGCGGCCAGCGCGGCCAGCCGCCTGCGCGCCGGACGGTCCATGACGGCGCCGTCCGGGTTGCGGGCCGTGGGGACGAAGTACGCCAGCGCGGGACGCTCGCGCATGGAAGCGTCCGCCTGCTCCGCCGTCACCGGCCTGATGGCCGCCGCCGCCTGCCTGAAGCCCTCCAGAGCGCCCGGGTACGTGGGCGTCTCGGCCAGCACGGTGTCCCCGGGGGACAGCAGCAGCCCGGCGAGCAGGGTGAGCGCCTGCTGCGCGCCTGTCGTCACGATGATCTCCTCGGGTGTCGTCGGCACGCCGCGCCCGGTGTAGTACGTGGCCAGCGCCTCCCGCAGGGCGGGCTCCCCGGCCGGCCGGTACCCCATGGAGCGGGTGCCCGCCAGCCGCGCCCCGGCCTCCGCGTACGCCTCGAACATCGCCTCCGGCGGGTCGGGCGGCGCGGCGCACGTGAGCAGTTGCACGCTGTCCGGCGGGTGCAGGAGGTGCAGCAGCAGCGGGTTGGCCGCCACTCCGTCTGCCGAGCGCGTCGCGGGCAGGCCGAGTGCCGCCACGCGGGTGCCGCTGCCCTGCCGGCGCACGACGAGCCCTTCCTGCTGCAGCAGGTCGTACGCCGCCACCACGGTGCCCCGGCCCACCGCCAGCCGCCTGGCGAGCACGCGGTCCGGCGGGAGCGGCTCGTCGGGCGGCACGACGCCGTCGTCGATCAGTTCCCGCAGCCTGGTGGCGAGCAGCAGGTACAGCGGCCCGCGCCCCGACGCCCAGCGGCCCAGCAGGTCGACCAGGTCATCATGATTGGCCCCATTCATGGACCAATTCTGTGGCATTGGCCCTCACGGTGAGTCCCATTTGTGGGCGATCCTTGGCTTATGAGCGAATTCCGCCCTGAAACGCGGGCCGTGCACCCGCCTCAGCCGGCCGTCGAGGGCAGCCGTCCGATCAGCGTTCCCATCTACCAGACCTCGGGGTTCGTGTTCGAGGACCCCGCCGTGATGGCCGCGTCGATGGGCCGCCCCGACGGCGCGTACGTCTACGGGCGCTACACCAATCCCACCGTCCGCTCCCTGGAGCTGGCCGTCTCCGGGCTCGAAGGCGGCGCGGGAGCCGTGGCCACCGGGTCGGGCATGGGCGCGATCAACACCGTCCTGCTCGGCCTGCTCAAGCCCGGCGACCACATCGTGGCCCAGCGATCGTTGTACGGGGGGACCGCCGCCATGCTCAACGAGCTGACCGGCCGGTTCGGCATCACGGTGACGTACGTGCCGGAGAACGACCCCGGCGCCCTGCGCGCCGCCGTACGGCCCGAGACCAGGCTCGTCTACCTGGAGACGATCAGCAACCCGATGACGCTCGTGGCCGACCTGCCGGGCATGTGCGCGGTGGCCCGCGAGCTCGGCATCCTGTCCGTGGTCGACAACACGTTCGCCACGGCCATGCTCTGCCGGCCGATCGAGCACGGCGCGGACATCGTTGTGCATTCCACGACCAAATATCTGTCCGGGCACACCGACGTGGTCGGCGGGCTCGCCGTCTTCGCCGACGCCGCACTCTACGAGAAGGTGTGGCACTTCTCGGTCGAGCTCGGGGCATCGGCCGACCCGTTCGCGGCCTGGCTGACGCTGCGCGGGCTGCAGACGCTGGGGCTGCGCATGGAACGCCACTGCTCCAACGCCCACCACCTGGCCGTCCGGCTCGCCGAGCACCCCGCCGTGACGGCCGTGCACTGGCCGGGGCTCGCCTCGCACCCGTCGTACGAGCTGGCGGGCAAGCTGCTGCCGGGGTTCGGCGGGGTGTTCGCGTTCGACCTCGCCGGCGGGCGCGCGGCAGGGGAGAAGTTCATGAGCTCCGTACGCCTGGCGCTGCTCGCCCCCTCGCTGGGCGGCGTCGAGACGCTCATCCTGCACCCCGCCTCAACCTCGCACCGCTCACTCAGCCCCGAGGAACTGGCCCGCAGCGGCATCGGCGAGGGCACGGTGCGCATCGCGGCCGGCATCGAGCACCCGGACGACCTGTGGGCCGACATCTCCCAGGCGCTGACATAGTGTCGGGTGCTACGACCAGGTATGTCATGAACGAGAGGACGACGTGACCACAGTCGCCCATGAGGACGTGCGGGCCGCCGCCGGCAGGATCGGCGGCCTGGCGCTGCGCACCCCGGTGCTCGAGATCTCGCCCGGACTGTTCCTCAAGCTCGAACTGCTCCAGCACTCGGGCTCCTTCAAGGTACGCGGGGCGTTCAACCGCATCCTGTCGGCCGGCGAGCTGCCCGACTGCGGCGTGATCGCGGCCAGCGGCGGCAACCACGGGCTGGCCGTGGCGTACGCGGCCCGGGAGCTGGGCGTGCGGGCCGAGATCTTCGTGCCCGAGGTGACCAGCCCGGTGAAGGTGGCCGGGCTGAAGGAACTGGGTGCGCACACCACGCAGACCGGCGCCATCTACTCCGAGGCAGCCGAGGCCGCCGCCAAACGCGCCGCCGAGACCGGCGCGCTGACAGTGCACGCCTACGACCAGCCCGAGGTGATCGCCGGGCAGGGGACCACCGGGCTGGAGATCGTGGAGCAGACCGGCGGTGTGGACACCGTGGTGGTGGCCGTCGGAGGCGGCGGCTTCGCCGCCGGCATCACCGTGGGCACAGTGGGTTCCCCGGGGCCGGTGGCGGGCGTCTCCGGAGCGGGGCCGCGGATCGTCGCCGTGGAACCCGAGCGGATCCCGACCCTGCGGGCGGCGCTTGAGGCGGGCCGCCCGGTTCCCGTCGAGGTGAGCGGGGTGGGGGCCGACGCGCTGGGTGCCAGCACGATCGGCGGCCTGGCCTTCGAGATCCTCTCCGGGCCCAGGGTCGAGAGCGCCCTCGTGACCGACGAGGCGATCATGGCCGCCCGCCGTACCCTCTGGCAACGGCACCGGATCGCAGCCGAGCCCGCCGGCGCGGCGGCGTACGCGGCGGTGTTGTCGGGCGTCTGCACGCCGAGCCCGGGGGAGCGGGTGGCGGTCGTCGTCTGCGGCTCCAACACCGATCCCGCGACCCTGACCACCTGACACCGGCCGCGCGAGGTCCGGTGCTCCGTCACCGGACGCGCGCAGCCTCGCGGACGGGTGTCCACGTCCGGCGTTACCCCGGCGGACCCGTGGCCCGCCGGGGTGGCCGGTGCGGGGCGGTCAGCGGTAGGTGTGCTCGGGCGCGGGGAAGGCGCCGGAGGTGACGTCGGCGGCGAAGGCGCGTACGGCGCGGTCCATCTCGCCCGCCATGTCCGCGTACTGCTTGACGAACTTGGCCGGACGAGGCGTCAGGCCCATGAGGTCCTGCCACACCAGCACCTGCGCGTCCGTCGACGGGCCCGCCCCGATGCCGATCGCCGGGATCGCGAGCGACGTCGTCACCCGCTGCGCCAGGTCGGCCGGCACGCACTCCAGCACCACCGAGAACGCCCCGGCACCCTCCAGGTCCTTGGCGTCCGACATGAGCTCGTCGCCCGCCTGACCGCGCCCCTGCACGCGGTAGCCGCCCATGACGTTGACCGACTGCGGCGTCAGGCCCAGGTGCGCCATGACCGGTATGCCGGCCGCGACCAGCGCCTCGACCTGGGGCACGATCCGGCGGCCGCCCTCCAGCTTGACCGCGTGCGCGCCCGCCTCCTTCATGAAGCGCGCCGCCGTCTCGAGCGCCTGCCGCGGTGAGGACTGGTACGACCCGAACGGCAGATCGGCGACCACCAGCGCGCGCGACGAGCCGCGTACGACGGCCGCCGTGAGAGGCATCAGGTCGTCGACCGTGACGGGCAGCGTGGAGTCGTGGCCGTAGACGACCATGGCCGCCGAGTCGCCCACCAGCAGGACCGGGATGCCCGCCGCGTCGAACACCCTCGCCGTCATGGCGTCGTAGGCGGTGACCATGGGCCACCGCTCTCCGCGCTCCTTGGCGGCGGCGAGGTCGCGGACGGTGACGCGGCGCCCGGCGGCGCCGCCGTACAGCGTGGTCGAAGAGGACATGTGTCATCACTCCAGGAAGGGTCTCGAGGCGCCCCTGTGGCGTACCCGGACTCCTCCGATGATGGCATGCGCGGAAAACCGGTGGCGGAACTGTCGGTGCCTCTTGCCAGAATCACCGCGGAGGTAACGAACACCATGGCTCTCGACCCCTACCGGCGGCTGTTCGCGATTCCGGGTGTCCCCACGTTGCTGCTGGTGGGGCTGTTGGCGCGCATCCCGTCCACGGCGGTGGGCCTGGCGCTGACCCTGCACGTCGCCACGACGCTGGACCTGGGCTTCGCCCGCGCCGGGCTGGTCACGATGGCCAGCACGATCGGCATGGCGGTCGGCTCGCCGCTGGCGGGCAGGTTCGTCGACAGGCACGGGCTGCGTCCCGTGGTCACCGCCACCACCGTGGCGCAGGCGGCGTTCTGGGCGTGCGCGTGGGCGCTGCCGTTCCCCGTTCTCCTCGTGGCGGCGGCGGTGGCGGGGCTGCTGGCGCTGCCGGTGTTCAGCGTGACGCGCCAGTGCCTGGCCGCCATGGTGCCCGAGGCCCAGCGGCGCAGCGGCTTCGCGCTCGACTCGATGCTGGTCGAGCTGTCCTACATGACGGGTCCCGCGCTCGCGGTGGCCGGCGTCACGACGCTCGGCAGCGGCCCGACGATGGCCGCCATCGGGGTCGGGGTGACGACCGCGGGCGTGGGGCTCATCGTGGTCAATCCGCCCACCCGCTCGGCCGGCGAAAGCGCGGAGCCGGCGGTCAGGGTGCCCAGGCGGCAGTGGGTCACGCCGGCGTTCGTGGCGCTGCTGGGCACGGTCGCGGCGGCCACGTTCGTGCTCACGGGGGCCGAGCTCGCCCTGGTCGCCGCCATGGAGCACACCGGCCAGACAGCGTGGGCCGGCCTCGCCGTGGCCGTCTGGTCGGTCTCCTCCCTGATCGGCGGTTTCCTGTACGGAGGCCTGTCCCGCGGGTTCTCGCCACTGCCCCTCATCGGGGCGATGGGCCTGCTGACCGTTCCCGTGGGGTTGGTGGGCGGCGGCTGGCACTGGCTCGTCCTGGCGCTGCTTCCCTCGGGCCTGCTCTGCGCCCCGTCCCTCTCGTCCACCGTCGACGTGCTCACCCGCTGGGTGCCCGCGGGAGCGAGGGGAGAGGCGATGGGCTTCCACGGCACCGCGCTGCTGGTGGGTGGCGCCGCCTCGGCGCCGATCGCGGGGGCCGTCATCGACGGGACGGGACCGGCATGGGCGTTCGCCGTGGCCGGCTCCGCGGGGGTGGCCATGGTGGTGGTCGCGCTCCCGTTCTGGCGCCGCCGCCCGGCGGCGGAAGTTCTCGAGGCGCCGGTGGCGCAGGCAGCCGTGGTGCCGGTGGAGGGGACGCGCGATGGCGGCGCGGACGAGCCAGGCACGGGCCTGAACGCGGTCCCCTCGTGAGCTGATCTACGGCCGGCTCCGGCGGCGACTGCCGGCGCGGTCGCGTCCAGCCGGTGCGGCGCCGAGGGAGGGGTGGCCGCCGTGTTTCCGGATGTTCACGCCGTTCACCCCCTATTTACGAAACGGCACCGTTGCGTATCGGAATGTATTGCGCTACGGTGTCGTTGCGAAACTTAGACGTATCGAAATTAAGGACCTTGTCATGGACCCGAAGACGGGGCATCCACGCCGATGGGCGATCCTCGGTGTGCTGGTGTTCAGCTTGCTGGCCGTCGTGCTGGACAACACGATTCTCAACGTCGCGATGAAGACCATCGCCGACGAGACGGTGGGCTTGGGGGCGACCCAGAGCGAGCTCGAATGGGCGATCAACTCCTACACGCTGGTGTTCGCCGGGTTGTTGTTCACGTTCGGCGTGATCGGTGACCGAACAGGGCGAAAGCGCATGCTGTTCATCGGCATGGTGTTGTTCGGGCTGGCCTCGCTGGCCAGCGCCTACGCCCAGGATCCGACGCAGTTGATCCTGGCGAGGGCGGCGATGGGCATCGGCGGCGCGGCGATCATGCCGGCCACGCTGGCCATCATCTCCAATGTCTTCCCGCCCGGTGAGCGCGGCAAGGCCATCGGCGTGTGGGCCGCGGGCGTCGGTCTCGCGGTGGCGATCGGCCCGATCACGGGCGGCCTGCTGATCGAGCACTTCTGGTGGGGCTCGGTGTTCCTGATCAACGTGCCCATCGTGCTGGTCAGCCTGGTCCTGATCTCCACGGTCGTGCCCGAGTCGCGTGACCCGAAGCCGTCGAGACTCGACCCGCTGGGTGTGGCGTTGTCGATCGTCGGTCTGGTGGCCATCGTGTACGGCATCATCCGCGGCGGCGCGCTGGGCACCGTGGCCAGCGTCGAGGTGCTGGTGCCGACGGTGTTCGGCCTGGCGGTGCTGGGCGTGTTCGTGTGGTGGGAGCGGCGCATCGACCACCCGGTCTTCGACGTCCGCAACTTCGCCAACGTGCGCTTCAGCTCGGCCATCGGCATGATGGGCATCGTTTTCTTCGCGATGATGGGCGCGATGTTCTTTCTGACCTTCTACCTGCAGATCGTGCTGGGTTTCACGCCGGTGCAGGCGGGGGCGCTGATGATCCCGTTCGCCGCGGCGCAGCTCATCTTCTCGCCGCTCAGCCAGCGGGTGAACGAGCGGTTCGGTGCCAAGCTGTCGGCCACGGTGAGCCTGATCGTGGTGACCATGGCGCTGAGCAGCTACGCTCTGATGGACCAGAACACGCCGATCGTGCTGATCGAGATCGTCTTCTTCGTGCAGGGTGCGGCGATGGCCAACATCATGCCTCCCGCGACCACCGCCATCATGGAAGCGCTGCCCAGGGAGAAGGCCGGTGTGGGGTCCGCGATGAGCAACACCGTCCGCCAGCTGGCCGGCGCGCTCGGCGTGGCAGTGCTCGGCTCGGTGCTGTCGTCCAGCTACCGGGGCGAGATGGCACCGGTGCTGGCCGCACTGCCCGCCGACGCCCGGCACGCCGCCGGAGAGTCGATCATGGGGACGATGACCGTCGCCCAGTCCCTGGGAGAGCAGGGGCAGGCGCTGGTCAAGCCGGCGTACGCCGCGTTCGTCGAGGGCATGCACGTCACCGCCATGGTGTCGGCGGTGGTGGCCCTGCTGGGCGTCGTGGTCGTGGCACGGTGGATGCCCGGCAAGCCCCGCCCCGTACAGCAGACGGAACAGAGGGAACCCGCTACAGTGTGAGGCCGCGATGACGATCCAGGAACCAGCGGTTGCCCGCCCCGCGGGCCGTCCGCGCAGCGAGAAGGCCGAGAAGGCGATCATCGAGGCGACCCTCGACCTGCTCGGCGAAGGCATGGGTGTCTCCGAGCTGTCCATCGAGGCGATCGCGTCCAGGGCAGGCGTGGGCAAGACCACGATCTACCGGCGCTGGTCCAACAAGGAAGATCTGATCGTCGACGCCCTGGCCACGCTCAAGGCGCCGCTGCCGGAGCTCGGCGGCACCTCCGTACGCGACGACCTGATCAGTCTGCTCGGCGCCATGCGCGCCGAAGCCGGCCAGCCCCGCAGCCGCTGCGTGATGAACATCGCGATGAGCGAGGCCGATCGTTATCCGCGGCTGATGGAGCGGTTCGTCGAGCGGGCCATCACGCCTCGCAGGGAGGCGATGCGCGCGGTGATCGAGCGCGGCATCGCCTCCGGCGAGCTCGACCCCGGCCTGGACGTCGACATGGGCATGGCGTTGCTCTCGGGAACGATGCTCTGGCACACGAAGTGGGGGCCCGAGGGCGAGCTCGACCCCGGCCTGCCCGAACGGGTCGTCGACGTGGTCATGGCAGGGATCGCCGCGCGCCCCTGATTCGTACCGGAGCGGCGCGCCCCTCGGCCCTGGGGCCGTTGCCCCTGTGCCCGGGCCGCACGCTTCGCCGGCCCGGCTAGCTGGCGGTCCTGCGGCGGAAGAGCAGGGCCGCGACCGGTACGCCGACCACCACCGCACCGGCCAGCCACGCCGCCGCCACCGACGAGCCCACGGGCCGGTCCAGGAGCAGCGCCCGCAGCGTCTCGATGATCGGCGTGGCCGGCTGGTTGCAGGCGAAGTCACGCAGCACCCCCGGCCTCGTCTCCGCGGGGACGATCCCGTCCGAGACGTACGGCAGGAAGAGCACCGCGAAGCTGAAGGCCCCCGCCGCCTGGGTCGACTTGACCAGCAGTCCCCACACGGCCGCCAGGGCGGACATCGCCAGGACATATCCCGTGACCAGCCCCGTGGCCTCGCGGGTCGGGGTGGCGGCGACGGCGCTCGACCGATACGTCGGGAGCAAGGAAGAGCTGCTCACCGCGATGCCGACTTCGTCGTGCCGGTGCCGCCTGAGCCCGCCGGCCGGCCCTGGCGCGACTACCTCGCGCTCTGGACCCGCGCCCAGCGCGACATGCTTCTCGAGCGCCGGTGGCTGCTGCCGATCGTGCGGCTATCCCCGCCTCTGGGACCGCGGCGGCTGCTCTGGCTCGACCGCCTGCTCGCCGCACTGGACGGCATGGGCTGGACGACGGTGAGAAGATCAACGTGGCCAGTGCCCTGGCCGGTTACGCGCTGACCGACGCGGCGCTCATCACCACCGCCGGCGGCGGAGATCCGCGGTCCGACGACGCGGGCGTCGAAGGGGCAGACGCCTACGGCGAGGTCCTCGCCGGGCTGCTCGACCCCGGGACCTATCCGGCCCTGTCGGCCGCGGTGCGCGGAGGCGCGCTGCGCGGGGGCGAAGGATGGGCCGACGACGGCGACTTCCGCTTCGGCCTCGAGTTGCTGCTCGACGGCGTCGAGGCGCTGATCGCGCGGCGCGGGTCAGGGAGCGATGTCGGCGGGAAGTAGCTGCTCGGTGAGCAGGCGGCGGACCCGGTCGCGGGTGGTCGCCCACGACCGCAGGAGCTCCCATCCGTGGAAATATGCCAACAGGTACGGGCTGGTCGGCGACGGCTGGATCAGCCCCATCGCCAGCGCCACCTCGCTCTCGCCGTACAACGCCCACCGGCGCAGGTACGCGGCCAGCTCCGCCTCGCTCCTGCCCTCGTGCGCCATGAACACGGCGTTGCCCCACACGCCCCACAACACGTTCTTCGCGTGGTGGATCGCGGCCAGGTCGCTCCCGTCGGGCCGGACGCCCGCCTCGGGCAGGATGTGCTCGTCCAGCCACGTCCGCGCCTCGTCGCCAGGGAAGACGATCTCCTCGGCCAGCAGACCGAGCCCCTCGCTGAGCGCGAACGACGGCGACAACATGAACCGTACGCGCTGGTCGTCCAGGTCCTCCTTGAGCATCGACTCGGCGATGTGCCCGGGATGGCCCTCATGCGCGATGACGTACAGCAGGTCGGCGACGTTGAACGGGATCGCCTTGTTGACGTGGATCGTGGACTTCCGCCCGCCCTCGTAGTCGCCGGCCGCGTGGAAGGCCACCCCCTCCACGAGCCGGACCTCCACTTTCTCCGCCGGCAGCGGGACGATCGCGCTCGTCCGCGCCCGCGTCTCGGCCACCGCCCTGGCCGCCAGCTCCGGCAGCCGCTCCATCGGCTCCAGGGTGTGCGCCGCCTGCCACGTCCGCATCCGGCCGGCCAGCGAACCACCCGTCTTCGGCAGGGCCGCGTCCAACTCCGCGTGCGCCTGCTCGAACACCTCCTCGGGCAGACGCCGGGGCTCCAGGCCCAGGCACTCGCGCGCGTACTCGGACAGGGGCAGCCGCTCGCCGTCCAGCCGCCGGGCGACGGCCCGCAACGCGCGCACCTGCGCGGCCAGGTACGCCGACGGGGCCAGCTCCAGCAGCCGGTCCGCCTCCGCGGCCAGCTCACCCGGGTCGGCGGGCGGCTCCGACTCCGCCGCCGCCCTCCACTCCTGCGGACCCGAGTAGATGAGCATGCCGCCGCCCAGCAGCCGGTTCACCCGCAACGCCAGCATCGTGTGGTCGTGCTGCCACTGCTGTTCTTTCATGACTTTTCCTCTTTCGTGCCGGGTGGCCTAAGCTAGCCGTACGGTTTTCCGTACAGTGCACGGAAGGGTTGGAGCATGCCGGAGTCCATCTGGTTCCGCGACGACGCCCGGCCGCGCGCACCACGCCTGTCACGCGAGCGCATCGTCGAGGCCGCCGTCGCGCTGCTCGACGCCGAGGGCGTGGCCGGGTTCTCGATGCGGGCGCTCGCCGCACGCCTGCGCGCCGGCACGATGTCGCTGTACGAGTACGTCAAGAGCAAGGAGGACGTCCTCGACCTGGCCCTCGACGAGGTGATCGGCGAGATCGAACCTCCCGGGGCCGGACCATGGCGGGAACTCCTGGTGCGCCAGCTCACCCAGAGCAGGCAGGTCATGCGGCGACACTCCTGGGTGCCGACGCTCACCGCCACCCGCCCCCTGCTCGGGCCGAACGCGCTGGCGCGCTCCCGGGGGTTCTACTCCGCACTGGCCGGCGCCGGGCTGAGCGGCGCCACACTGACCGCCGCCGTCGGCACGCTGAGCTCGTACGTCAACGGCTTCGTCGCCTCGGAGAACACCTGGTGGGACACCGTACGCACGCCCGAAGCCGACGCCGAGATCCGCGGCAAGGTCACCCGGCACCTCGATGACCACGTCGGCGACCTAGCCCGGCACGCGCAGGTCGACGACGGCGACTTCGACGCCCAGTTCCTGCTCGGGCTCGACCTCGTCCTCGACGGCATCGCGACTCGCCTGCCACCCGGTTGAGTCGGGCGATGCCGGGTTTCCGACCCCGATCGCCAAGCCTCCGAGGCGGCCGCCGTGGACCGCACGGCGCGCGCCTGCGCGGCTGGTGTCTCTGACCCGCGATCATCCAGGCGTAGTGATCGACGGCCGCCCTGACGGGGTGGGTCCGGCTGGACCCGTCCTGACGGGACGGCTCGGGCTGGAGCCGTCCTACGCGGTCATCGCTGTTCCGCGACGGCGGCCAGCAGGGAGTCGAGCGCCCGCTGGGAGGTCTGGAGCCGTTCGATGCTCTCGGCGATGCGCCGGCGCTCCCTCCGCAGGCTGCCGGCCATGCCCTGGCAGCCGGACGGCACCATCCGCCCGCCGTCGTCATGCACGCAGTCGAGCAACTGCGCGATCACCGACGTCGGCAGGCCCGCCGCCAGCATCACCCGGATGTGGCGGACGGCGGCCACGTCCGCGTCGCCGTAGTCGCGGTAGCCGTTGGGCAGCCGCACGGGCCTGAGCAGGCCCTGCTCCTCGTAGTAACGCAGTAGCCGCCTGCTCACCCCGGTCTCGCGGGCCAGGTCACCGATCCGCATGTGTTTCCTTGACCTTCACATCGATGTGACGCCTTACTGTCTCACTGTTCTACGGCAACAACGCGAAGGAGCTGATGATGCCGGGTGTGGTGGTGATCGGCGCAGGACCGGGTATCGGGCGGTCCGTCGCCCGCCGGTTCGCGAAGGAGGGCATGGAGGTCGCCCTCGTCTCACGGTCAGGGACGGCGCTGGATATGGACGGGGCGCGCGCCTACCGGGCCGACAGCGCCGACGAGGACGAACTGCGCGCCGCGCTCGACGCGGCCACCGCCGAGCTGGGCACGCCGGACGTCGTGGTCTACAACGCGGCCGTCATCCGGCCCGACACGCCCGCCGAGGCGAGCATGCGTACGCACCTCGACACCTGGGCGGTCAACGTGGTGGGCGCGCTGGTCGCGGCCGCGCACGTCGTGCCGGCCATGGCCCGGCGCGGCGGCGGCTCGTTCCTCATCACCGGCGGGATGCCCGAGCCCAAGGCGGCCTACACCAGCCTCTCGCTCGGCAAGGCGGGCGTGCGCACCCTGGTGGACATGCTCGACCAGGAGTGGGGGCCGTCGGGTGTGCACGTGGCCAGCGTCACCGTGGCCGGGCCCGTCGCGCCCGGCACGGACTTCGACCCGGACGACATCGCCGAGCACTACTGGCGCCTGCACACCCAGCCGAGGTCCCGCTGGGACCGGGAGGTCCTGCACGCAGGCGGCACCGGCGGGTGAGCCCCGGAACGGGTGTCCGTGTGTGGAGGTGGTGCCGTCCGTTCGGAACTCGGGCGGGGTGTCGGCGGGGTCGTGTCAGCGGGTGAGCTTCCACAACCAGCCGATGGCGCGGAGCCCGAGCCGGGCCGCCACCCGCTGCGAGGAGTGGTTGTCCGCGCTCGTGCTGTAGAACAGGCGGGTGCCCGGCAGGAGACCGGCCCAGGCGGCGGTGGTGGCCGCGGCGAGGCCGCGGCCACGGAACGCGGGTGCCGTCCACACCCCGGCCTCGGCGCCGGCCGGTGTCAGACGCGCGGTGTGGCAGACGGCGGCCACCTGGTCGTCCGCCACGGCCATCGCCCAGGGCGCGCCGTCGCGGCCGTCGAGGAGGTCGTCCCACTCATCGCAGGCCCAGTTCTGGGGGCGCAGAGAGCGTACGCGCTCAGCGTGCGCCGGGTCGTCCGACCGAAGCACCACGGCCACAGGAGCGTCGAAGAGCACCGGTGGAGGCGGGATCAGGTAGCACGGCCCGCCGGACACCGTCGTCTCTCCGAGGAGCGCGCGGCACTGCTCCAGCACTTCCGGCGGCTGACCTGGGGATGAAGGGACGCCGCGGGCGACCAGGTCGAGCAGCCGGGCGGCGAGCGCGCCGGGCACGTCACGTCCCACCACCGCGGTCATGCCGTCGGCCGCCACACCCATCACCAGGTCTTCCGGCCCGGGCAGACGGCCGCGGTCGTCGAGGCGCCAGATGACACCGATCTCGATGGCCAGCAGGTCGACGTCGAGGGTCACGGTAGGTCGGCCTCCAGGTCGGTGCGGTGCACGGACGGCTCTCGCGGGCCGTACTGACCGGGCAATTTATCTGAAAGCCGCCCGTACTGGCCCTGTCTGCCGTCGGCGTCCCCGGTCGGGCGGCGCTCGCGGCGGGTCCGGTACACCTCTGTCTCCAGCGCGTCGAAGCGACGCTCCCACCCGGAGGGCCGGGCGAACTGGGAGAGCCAGGCGAGCAGTTCGTCGAGCTCGCCCGGGTCGAGCGCGTAGAGGCGCTGCCTGCCGGCGAGCTCGTCGCGCACCAGGCCGCTTTCCCTCAGCACGCGCAGGTGCCGGCTCACGGCCGGTCTGCTGATCGCGAACCGCTCGGCGATCTGCCCGGCGGACAACCGCCCGTCGCGCAGCATCACCATGATCCTCCGCCGCACCGGGTCGGCGATCGCTCCTGCCACGTCGTCCACCAGAAAAGCGTAACGCACTGGTTACGCTTTTGCCGGCCAATGTCCGCACGACCGGTGTGGCAAGGATCTCCACGGCCGTGCGCGGCTGTGAGCCACGGCGGCGGCTCACCCGGACCTGTGAGCCAGGGTGACGGCTCGCCAGGCCGCGTCCTGGGTGACGGGTCAGGTCGTGCTCTCGCGCCACCTGTTGGTGATCGGCAGGCGGCGGTCACGGCCGAAGTTCTTGGGGGTGATCTTGGGGCCGGGCGGATACTGCCTGCGCTTGTACTCCGCCATGTCAACCAGCCTGATCACCCGCGTCACCAGCTCGGGATCGTGCCCGGCCGCGATGAGCTCCTGCGATCCCATGTCCTTCTCCACGTAGTCGTCCAGCAGCCGGTCCAGCACCTCGTACGGCGGTAGCGAGTCGGTGTCGCGCTGCCCGGGCCGCAACTCGGCGCTCGGCTCCTTGGTGATCGAGTTCTCCGGGATCGGCCGCTCGGCCTCCATCAGGAAGAAGGGGTCGCGGTGGGCGTTGCGCCACCTCGACAGCTCCCACACCATCGTCTTCGGCACGTCCTTGATCGGGGCGAAGCCGCCCGCCGAGTCGCCGTACAGCGTGGAGTAGCCCGTCGCGAGCTCGCTCTTGTTGCCCGTCGTCAGCACCAGGTGGCCGTGTTGGTTGGACAGCCCCATGAGGATCATGCCGCGCACTCTGGCCTGGATGTTCTCGGCGGCCAGGCCGGAGAGCTCGATCTCCTTCTCATAGGCGTTGACGATCTCCGCGATCGGCACGATCCTCGACCTGACGCCCTGCCTGCGCACCAGCTCCTCCGCGTCGGTCAGCGAGTGGTCGGAGGAGTAGCGGGACGGCATGAGCACGACGTGGACCCGCGAGGGTCCGATGGCGTCCGAGGCGATGGTGGCCGTCAGCGCCGAGTCGATGCCTCCCGACAGAGCCAGGATGACCGACTCGAATCCGTTCTTGGCCACGTAGTCGCGGACGGCGAGCACGAGCGCGGAGTAGACCTCGGCACACGGGTCCAGCCGTTCGGCGACGTGGGCGGGCTCGGGGGCGTAGGGCTCGACCGGGTCCTGCGACAACACCAGGCGCTCGACCGTGATCGTGGTGCCGTCGCCCGCGTCGTACGGGAACGTCCCCGTCTCCTCCCGCGAGGCCGGCAGGTCGAGGTCGGCGACCAGCAGCTCCTCCTTGAACTGGCCGGCCCGCGCCAGCAGCTCGCCCGAGCCGTCCACCACGATCGAGTCGCCGTCGAAGACCAGCTCGTCCTGCCCGCCGACCTGGTTGACGTAGACGAGCGCGCATCCCGCCTCGCGCGCCCTGCGCGCGCACAGCTCCAGGCGGACGTCGTCCTTCTCCTTCTCGTACGGCGAGGCGTTCGGCACGACGAGCAGCCCGGCTCCCGACTGCCCGACGACGGACACGGGGCCGCCGTCCTGCCAGAGGTCCTCGCACACCGCGATGGCCACGTCGACCCCGTGCAGCCGGAAGACGGGCAGCCGGTCGCCGCGCACGAAGTAGCGGTATTCGTCGAACACCCCGTAGTTGGGCAGGTGGTGCTTGGCCGTGCGGGTGACCACCTCGCCCTTGTGGAGCAGCGCGGCGGCGTCGAGGGGCGCGCCCTTCGGCTGGCCGGTACGGGGAGCCAGGCCGGCGCGGTCGACGTAGCCGACGACCACGGGAAGCTCGCCGAGCCCTTCCCGCTCCAGCCTGCGCGCCACCTCCTCCAGGGTCCTGATGCTGGCGTCCACGAACGACGTGCGCAGCACGAGGTCCTCGACGGGATAGCCGGTGAGGGACATCTCGGTGAAGACGACGAGGTGGGCGCCGCGCTCGGCGGCGTCCCGGGTCCACGCGACCAGCCGGTCCGCGTTGGCCGCCAGATCGCCGACGGTCGGGTTGGTCTGTGCCAGGGCAATCCGCAGTTGAGCCACGCGCTCAGCCTAATACGTCACGCTATTTATCGTCCTAGAGACGAAAAGTGACTTATGCCGCTTGCCGGTGCCGGACCGCCGGTCCGAGGGCCAGCATGCCGAGCGCCGCGGCCGCGCCGACGCCGCCCATCGTGAACCACAACGCCTTCGGCCCCAGCTCCAGCAGGGGACCGCCGAGCAGCGGCGCCAGCACCGCGGCCAGCGACCATGCGAAGCCGAACACTCCCGAGTACCGCCCGCGCAGGTGCGCGGGAGCGAGCGCCGCGACGACGGCACCGGGGACGCCGGCGACGATGATCTCCCCGGTCGTCCACACCGCGATCGACACGGCCAGCCCGGTGGTGCTGGTGACGTACGCCGTCATCGCGAACCCCAACCCCATCACGGCCACTCCCATCGCGAACGTGCGGGCGGCGTCCCTGCGCCCCAGCCAGGCCGACACCAGCGGCTGCACGAGGACGATGAGCACCCCGTTCAGCGCCATGGCCAGGCCGAACTGCCCGGGTGAGAGCTTCACGACCTCCGTCATCGCCACCGGCAGCATGGTCATCGTCTGCGCGTAGAGCAGCGCGTGGCCCAGCACGACCAGAGTGAACCCCACCATCACGCGGTCGCGCAGCACCATGCCGAAGCCGCCGGCGGACTTCTTCGCCTCCGGCCTGGTCTCCGGCACCGCCCGCCACACCAGCGCGGCGAAGACCACGCAGGAGATCGCGTCGATCCAGAACAACCAGACGAACCCGAGCTCCGCCAGCCGGCCGCCGGCCGTCATGCCGACCGCGTAGCCGAGGTTGATCCCCCAGAACAGCAGCCCGTACGCCCGGGGGCGTTCCGCGGGGGAGACCAGGTCGGCGACCAGGGCGTTCGAGGCGGGCCTGTAGACGTCGATCACCAGGCCGAGCGCGAACATGGCGGCCAGGATCGCCGGCAGCGTGGAGCTGTAGCCGAGCGCCAGCATGCTCACGGCGGTGGCCAGCATGCCGCCCGACAGTGTGGCCCGGCGGCCGATCCGGTCCGTGAGCACCCCGGCGAGCAGCTGCGACAGCAGCGAGCCCGCCCCGAAGACGCCCATCACGAGACCGGCCGCGGCCAGCGACAGCCCGCGGCTCTGCGTCAGGTAGACGCCGGTGAAGGGGACGACCATGGTGCCCAGGCGGTTCACCAGTGTGCCGCCCCACAGGGCCCAGAACGGGCGGGGCAGCCCGCCCACCATGGCATGGAGGAAGGACCGCTTCAGCGGCGGGTCCGACGGCTTCTGAACAACGATTCGTGACACGCAAGGAATAGTGATATTTCCACTTATGGGCGGCGAACGATTTAGGGCACACTAAAACCATGACGGTCACCTGGGTGCTCACGCCGGAGGACGTCGCCCGCATCCGGTTCGCGTTCTCCCCCATGTGGGAGCTCGTCGCGAGCCTGCGCACCCTCCAGAAACCCGCCCGGCAGTCACTCCACCTGCCCTGGATCAAGGCCGTCCGGCCCCGGCTGGCCGGGCTCGACCTGAGCGAGCTGTTCGCGCTCGTCCCGCCGACCGGCTACCTCGCCGACTTCATCACCCCGCCGCCCGACACGCCCTTGCCCGACTTCGCCGCCGAACTCGACCGGGTCAGGCGTACGCCGCCCGAGACGGCCCGGCGGGAGGCCCTGCGGATCGAGGGGACCGACCGGGCGGTGATCGAGCGGTTCGCGGCCGACCCCGAGGCCGGCGTGGCGAGGATCGCGCGGGCGCTGGAGGCGTACTGGGAGACGTGCTTCGCGGAGTTCTGGCCCCGCGTGTACGGGCTGCTGGAACGCGACGTGCTGCGCCGCTCCCGCCAGCTGGCCGAGGGAGGCGCGCGCCGGTTGTTCGCCACGCTCGACCCCGGCGTCACCTGGACGGGGGAGCGGCTGGTCATCGACCGGCCGTGGTGCGCGGTCGAAGGGGTGCACGGCGACGGCCTGGTGCTGGTGCCCAGCGCGTTCTGGTGGCCGTCGGTCGGGGTGATCACGGCGCCGTACCAGCCGATGCTCGTCTACCCCGTGCTCGGCGCGGGCACGTTGTGGGAGCAGGGCCCGCCGCCCGCGCCCGGCGCGCTCGCCGCGCTGATCGGGCGGAGCAGGGCGCAGATCCTGCTCGCGCTCGCCGAGCCCGCCACCACCTCGGCCCTGGCCGCCCGCATGTCGCTCACCCCGGGCGCGGTCAGCCAGCACCTCGGCGTGCTCAGCGGCAGCGGGCTCACGGTCGGGATGCGGGTCGGCAAGCAGGTCGTCTACCGCCGCACCCCCACGGGCGACACGCTCGCGTGCGGCGGCTCGTGACAACCCGGCGCAACGTCCGACCGCGGTGAGGTCAGGCGTAGCGCTGGGACTCCAGGAGCCAGTCGAGGTGGGCGCGCGGCGCCGCCAAATAGGCGCAGGCGACCTTGCTGACGTCCCTGGCGGCCTTCGGCGCGAGATCGGCGAGCGGCAGCAGCCTGGCCGCCTCCTGCATGTCCTGACATCGGTCGGCGATCCGGTCCAGCACCCACGCGGTCGCCTCCCGCTCGCCCAACCCGAGCTGGCGCATCGCGAGCACGACGAAGTTGTGCACGTCGCCGCGCTCCTTCGGCCGTGAGGCCACGTCGTTGCACCAGGCCGTGACGTCGCTGCAGGCGTCCACCAGCCGGCGCCAGGGCTCGCCGTCATGGACCCAGCCCGGCACCTCCACCCGCAGGCACGGCTCCACCAGGTCGTACAGGTAAGGCCCCACCGTGCCCCTGCGCAGTTCCGGATATTCCTCCAGCGTCGGCATCCGGCCGGCCGCCCTGTTGTCGGCCTCCGTACGGCAGGCGTCGTGCTGGCGCTGCAACCCCACCGCGAACCTCGACCGCCACCGGTCGCTCATCCGCGCGCTCGTCACCCGCCACAGGTCGGCGAAGGCCGCCTCCAGCGGGTGGCCGGCCGCGCCCCTCAGCATGCCGTCGAAGACGTCGAGCCGGCACGACCCCTCGTCCAACTCGTCGTCCAGGTGGAACAGCCACGTCAGCCACTGCGCGAACAACGCCGCCGCGGCCGCGTCGAACTCGGCGAAGGCCCGGCCCGCCATCCGGTGGAACCCGACGCCGGGATCGGCGCGCAGGCCGGTGCGCCTGGCCCAGTCGATGACCGCGGCCTCGATCGCGTACACGGCCGGGTGCATGCGGCACGGCGCCGCCATCGCGGGCACCCGCTCGGTCAGCGGCAGCAGCGCCACGGCGGCCGAGCCGCCCCTGCGCGGCAGGGGCAGCATGGACGTCAGGGCCGAACGCAACGCGGTGCGCACCGTGGCGAACACGGTGGTGCTCGTGGTGGTGTTCACGGTCGTCTTCACCGTCGTTCTCACCGGGGTTCTCACAGCGGCCCGAAGAGCCAGTTGCCCGCGGCGTTGGGGTCGTCGCTCCTGTAGTACTCGGCAGCGGCCCTGACCAGCCCGTCCACGGTGAGCGTGCCCCTGCCCTCCCGGTCGAGCCGGTCGAACGCCTCGTCCACGTCGTCGTAGGCCACGCCGAACGCGCACAACAGCGTGCGGAACTCGGCGGGGCCGACATTCCCGTCGCCGTCGGCGTCGCACAACTCCGCCACCGCCACCGTCGCCGGCCTGAACACCGGGTCGTAACGGTCGCCGGTGACGAACGCCGCCGTCATCCCCTTACGGAAATCCTCCCGTGTGACACCGGAGTCGCCGTCGCGCTCCAGCGCCAGCGACAAGGTCGACCAGATGCCGTCGAAGCTGCCGACGAGGCTCGCCCCGGTGACCGAGGTGGGGGACTCCCCGAAGCCCACCAGAATGCGGGCGCCCAGACCCAGCAGGTCCTCACGCTCGACGACGCCGTTGCCGTTCGCGTCGATGTGGTCGAACGCTCGATCGAGCTTGTGATTGAGCAGGTCGATAGCCACCAATGCCTCCCCCGAGACTGACTGCGTGATCACAGTAAGTCGGGGCGGGCCCTTTGTCAGCGAGGCTCGCACCGGCTTGTTCCCCGGCGGCCTCCCGGGCGCCCTCACCGGCACCCCTCGTAACGTGTGCGAAACACGGACACGGCATCCTGGGTACGAGACCCGTACTGTCGTCTTGAGGGGATGCCGTGGACCGCCAGCAGGAGTTCGTGCTCCGCACGCTCGAGGAACGCGACATCCGGTTCATCCGGCTGTGGTTCACCGACGTGCTCGGCTTCCTCAAGTCCGTCGCGATAGCCCCCGCCGAGCTGGAGGGCGCCTTCGCCGAGGGCATCGGCTTCGACGGCTCGGCCATCGAGGGCTTCGCCCGCGTCTACGAGTCCGACATGCTGGCCAAGCCCGATCCGGCCACGTTCCAGATCCTGCCCTGGCGCAGCGAGACGCCGGGCGCGGCGCGCATCTTCTGCGACATCCTCATGCCCGACGGCTCGCCGTCGCACGCCGACCCCCGCTGGGTGCTCAAGCGCACGCTCGCCAAGTGCGCCGACATGGGTTTCACCTTCTACACCCACCCCGAGATCGAGTTCTTCCTGCTGAAGAACCGGCCGGAGCCGGGCGGGCGGCCCGAGCCGATCGACTCGGGCGGCTACTTCGACCACACCCCCCACAGCTCCGGCCACGACTTCCGGCGCCAGGCGATCATGATGCTGGAGTCGATGGGCATCTCGGTGGAGTTCAGCCACCACGAGGGCGCGCCCGGCCAGCAGGAGATCGACCTGCGCTACGCCGACGCGCTCACCACAGCCGACAACATCATGACCTTCCGCCTGGTCATGAAGGAGGTCGCGCTGGAGCAGGGCATCTGGGCCTCGTTCATGCCCAAGCCGTTCACCGAGCACCCGGGTTCCGGCATGCACACCCACATGTCGCTGTTCGAGGGCGACCGCAACGCCTTCTACGAAGCCGGCGTCGACTACCGCCTGTCCAAGATCGGGCGCTCGTTCATCGCCGGGCTGCTCAGGCACGCCGCCGAGATCACCGCCATCACCAACCAGTGGGTCAACTCCTACAAGCGGCTCTGGGGCGGTGCCGAGTTCATCGCCGGCCAGGGCGGCGAGGCGCCCTCCTACGTGTGCTGGGGCCACAACAACCGCTCCGCGCTGGTCCGGGTGCCGATGTACAAACCGCACAAGGGCGGCTCGACGCGCATCGAGTTCCGCTCGCTCGACTCGGCGTGCAACCCCTACCTGTCGTTCGCGCTGATCCTGGCCGCCGGACTGAAGGGCATCGAGGAGAGCTACGAGCTGCCCACCGCCGCCGAGGACAACGTGTGGACGCTGACCAGCGCCGAACGGCGGGCCCTCGGCATCCAGCCGCTGCCCGGGTCGCTGGACGAGGCGATCGCCGTCATGGAACGCAGCGAGCTGGTGGCCGAGACACTGGGCGAGCACGTCTTCGACTTCTTCCTGCGCAACAAGCGGGCCGAGTGGAACGAATACCGCCGCACCGTGACCGAGTTCGAGCTCGGCCGCTACCTGCCGGTGTTGTGAAGGGGCCTGTTCACGGCGGAGCCCGAGCTCGCCGTGAACAGGCCAGGTCAGCGGCCCCGCGGGTCCGGGCGGGCTACGACATGGCCGGCGTGGCAGCGTCCGTGCCGTCGACGCGTAGGACATATCCGGTATAGCCGTAGTCGTCGGCGTGGTCGCGCCGCAGCCCGATCTCCTGCCGGGTCATGGCGACGGCCTGCGCCATGCCGGGAACCGAAAGGTCGGCGGCGTCGGCCCGCGCCCCGAGAGGAGCGTAATACTCCTCGAACCAGTCGCTGTCCGGCAACCGGTACGTCGCGCACACGCGGTAACCGGCCGCTGCCGCGGCGGCCGTGTTCTCGTCCGCGCCGCGCAGGGGGTAGGCCTGCTCCCAGTAGGCGCGAACCTCCGGAGCGGGGTCCGAGGTGCTCCACTCGCATTCGGTGACGACCAGCACGCCGCCCGGCGTGAGCAGCCGCCGCCACGACCGCAAGGCGTGGTCGAAGCCGATGAGATAGACCGAGCCCTCGGCCCAGATCATGTCGAAGCTGTGGTCGGGGCAGGGCAGTTCGGCCATGGAGACGTTCACGGTGCGGATCCGCTCGGCCAGGCCTCGCCGGGCCGCGGCCTCGCGCAGCTCGTCCAGGTAGGGCTGGTGGGTGTCGATCGAGGTGACCTCCGCCCCCGCGGCGGCGAGCAGCAGCGAGGCGCGGCCGGGGCCGCAACCCAGGTCCAGCACCTTGGGACGGCCGGGGAGCGGGCGGGCCAGCGCCAGCAGCCGCCGGGTGGTGGCATCCGAGCCGGGCCCCTGGCGGGGCAGGCCGTGATGCAGGGTGATGAGCGCGTTGACGACCGGGTCGTCGATGAAGTCGGACACGTGTCCCTCTGATGGTCGTAGGTGGGTGGCGATGGCGGCCGTGTGGGCGCGTCGCCCCCACGGCCGGCCCGGTCACGAGCGTCGCCGCCGGTCCCTGAAGGCGTGGGTCTCGCGGAGCGAGCGGGTGAGGGCCTTCTCGCGGTCACCGTGCCGGGCCCGCAGCCGGGCGGCACTGGAGGCCGATCCCGCGCAGCCCCGGGATGTCGATGAGCACACCGCGGTGCCGGTCAGCGCCGCCGCGAGCACGTCCAGGCCCTGGCGGGTGACGGCGCTCGTCGTGATGATCTGCACCCCGGGCGCCGGCCGCGCGACCTCGGCCGCGGACGAGCCGGGGTCCGCCGGCTGATCGGCCTCGGTCAGCACGATCACGGGGAGGGCGCCGCGGCGCGGCAACCGGGCCACCAGCTCGGGCCCCTGGCTGGGGCGGAGGGCCGGCCAGTCGCCGGCGCAGGGTGACGACGCCGCGTCCGGGTTTGCCGGAAGCGACACGCGGGCCCGGAGCGGGCCCGCCTCAGAGATGACGTCGCACGCGCGACGGTCGACACCGGTGACGCGGACGGGGATGAGCCCCGCGGAGCGATGGGAGGCGAAGGACCGTTCGAGCCCTGCGTTCCAGCCGTACGCGGAAAGGCCGGCAGAACAATGAGGGGAGGACAACGGAAGAACCCTTTGCTGAAAGAGCCCTGGCCCGTGCGAGCCGTCTGCGGCAGGCTAGCCAAGGCCCTGGGACGTGAGGACGGACCGGATGCCGCGAATGGCGGCCATCATCACGACGGTCATGCAACCTCACCTCCCTCAGGGTTCCTGTTGTCACGCATGCAGATCTTTCGGCCGAGAAGATAGCATGCGTACCGATCCCTCGCAACGAGCCGGCCGGCCCGCCGGTCGACTGCCCGGATCGACACGACCCCGGGAGAAAAATCGTTCGCGGTCAGCCGTCGTGCTCGGGCGACGACCCGGTGATCCGGATCTCCCGCGGGAGCTCGCCGTCGCCGAAGGTGACCGCCTCCAGCAGGGCCGCCTCCGTCCGGTCGACGATCAGCGCGCCCGCCGCTGGCGCGGGGTCTCCGTTCTTCACCCGCGCCACCAGGCCGGCCCACCGCCGCTGGTGGCGGGCGAACGTGCGCGGCGCCACCACCCGGCCCCTGGCCCGCTGCCCGGCCAGCGCCGCCTCCGGCGACGCGTCCAGCAGCAGCAGGTATAAGCGGGCCCGGTGACGCCGCGCCAGCCACGCGAACCCCCTCAGCACGTACGGTCCGCAGCCCCGGTTGTGGGCGATGACCGGTCGGCCGCCGGCGAGCGCCTGCCGGATGCGGCCCGCATGGGTGGCGAACACCACGGCGCGGCGCACCGAGCCCGGCATCCAGGCGAGCCTGCCATGCCAGTGCCGCTTGGCCTGCGCCGAGTCGATCACCACGGCCCCGTCCACGGTGACGGGCCTGCTCTCGGTGCCGCGCAGGGCGTACAGGCGGCGCAGCAGGGTGGTCTTGCCGGCGCCCGGCAGCCCGGTCAGGATGACCAGGGATCCGGGCGGGTACCGCACTCTCGCGCCCCGCACAGGCCCACCCCCGCATGATCAACGTACCCGTCCCTTGCCCTTCAGGCGAGGGACCGCGTGCCTTAGACACTCGCGGACGCGGGGCCATGACGCGCGCCCTGGGGGCCAGGCATGTGGTGAGAGCCGGGCCGGACGGGGACGACCTGTGGCTTGCGGCCGCTATCGGCGGATTGGTCGCGGGAGGCGGAGAAGCCGGGATAGGGTACGGCCTGACGCCTTGATCGGCCTCACTCCCGGCAGTGGTCCGGGGTGAGGCCGATTTTCGTTCCTTCTCACTTCCGGCTCACGTCCGCGCGATGTGAGACACCTAACGTCCCCGGCAGGCGTGACCGCGCGGCCGGTGGGAAGCAACGGACCTCGTCGAGGCGTTGTAGGTCGTGTCGATCAGCCGCGAGACCCCGGCATCTGCGGGAATCGGGAGTCTGGTTAAAATCGGCCTGCTTCTATTGACATTTACGGACTTTTCGCCATAGGCGGCGATATAGGAGGGTGTGGCATGACGACGGCTGCCTTGCAGACCGTGCTGACCGTTCCCGAGCGCTTCCGCGGCCCGGTGGGGATCGCCAACGGCGGCTGGATAGCGGGCACCATGGCGGAGGCTCTGAACGGTGGCCGATCAGCCGTCGAGGTCACACTCCACGCTCCCACCCCGCTGGAGACCGAGCTGCGCCTCGAACACGTGGCCAACTCCGTCTCCCTCTCCCACGGCGAGCGGCTCCTGGTCGAGGCGATCCCCGTGGCGGAAGACCTGGAAGGGCCCGGCTTCGTGCCGTTCACCGACGCCGCCCGCGCCGAGGCGGGGTTCGTCGGGCTGCGGGCGCACCCGTTCGCCGAGTGCTTCGCCTGCGGCATGCGCGAGCCCGGCGACGGCCTGCGCATCTTCCCCGGGCCCGTGGAGGGCACCGACATGGTGGCGGCCGGATGGCGGGTGCCGTTCACCGTGACGGGCGAGGACGGCGTTCGGGCCTCGATCGTCGGGGCGGTGCTCGACTGCATCACCGGCTGGGCCCACTTCGGCCCGGGGGAGACCGCGCTGCTCGGGCGGCTGGCCGTGCAGATCCACCGCCCGGTCCACCCTGGCGGCCGCTACTCCGTGGTGGCCCGGCCGACCGGCCGCGACGGGCGCAAGATGTTCGGGCAGAGCGCCATCTACGAGGACGACGGCACCCTGGTGGCCGCCGCCCGCGCCACCTGGATCGCTTCACGCTGACACCACGCCGTCACCGGCGCGCGGCTCGCCTGAGGAGATCGCGGTCACAGGCGGGAGACGTGCCGCTGCGCGGCCAGGTCGCCCTCGCGCAGCCGTACACCGTGGCCGGGCTCGCGGCCCGGCGTGACGACGCCGTAAGCAGGACGGGGGCGACGCTCTCGTGCAGGTACGCCTCCACCGTCCGCGCGCCGAAGAACGCCTCGCCGAGCCCGGTCAGCCCTGTGTCGGTGTGCAGGCGGACGAACAGCAGGTTGGGTTGTACGGCGGGCCGTACGGTCTCGAGAGCGACGATCTTCACGAGTTCCCCTTCCGGTGCCTCAGACCGGATATGCGCGGCCGGGCAGGCGGTCAAACGTGCCGCCGACCCGGACGGTTCCTCCCGACATGTAGCACCTTGCTTCAGAATTTCCGGATAATGGGCTGGTATGAGCGTTACCGTCATCCAGCACGAGGCCGAGGCCGGGCTCGGATACCTGAAGGCCTGGCTGGGACTCGACTGCGACGTCGTACGGCCGTACCTGGGCGACGAGGTCCCCGCACGCCCGGGAGACGGGCTGATCGTGCTCGGCGGCGCGGCGGCCGCGTGGGAGGACGAGCGCAGCCCCTGGCAGCCCGTCACCCGAGACCTGCTGCGGCGGGCGGCCGAGGAGGGCACGCCGACGCTGGCGATCTGCCTGGGGGCGCAGCTGCTGACCATGGCCTGCGGCGGAGCCGTCGAGCGTGGCTCCCACGGGCCGGAGGTGGGCGCCCGCGAGGTGCGCGCCCTGCCCGGTGCCGCCTCCGACCGGCTCTTCTCCGGGATCGGCACGGCCGTGGCCGTCCAGTACCACCAGGACGTCATCACGCGGCCGCCCGACGGCGCGGTGCCGTTGATGACCGGCTCGCCCTACCCCCACCAGGCCTACCGGCTCGGCGAGGCCGCGTGGGCGGTGCAGTTCCACCCGGAGGCCACACCGGAGATCTTCGCGTCCTGGACCAGGGAGACGGCCCTGGAAGGGGCCGAGGAGCTGAACGCGGAGGTCAAGGAGGCCGAGAGCGACCTCGTCGCGACCTGGCGCCCGGTGGCCAGGGCGTTCGCGGACGTGGTGCGGACCTCCGCCCGCTGACCTGGTGTGCGGCCACCGGCCGAAACGACAGAGAGCCTGCTACGGCCCGCGGTGGGGGAACTGCCACTATGGAGGGGTGCCCAGGATCGAATCCACCGCCGCCAGGCTCGCCAAGCTCGGTTTCGCCGACGGCGCCAGGGCCGCCAGGCTCGTCGGCCAGGCGGGAGGCGATCTGGACGACCTGCTGGAGTCCCTGGTCGACGTGGCCGACCCCGACCTGGCGCTGGCCTCGCTGGCCCGCCTGGCCGAGCGGGACCCGTCCGTGCCCCGCGTGCTCCGGGAGAACGCTGGGCTGAGGGCCGGGCTCGTCGCCGTGCTCGGCGTCAGCGCGGCGCTCGGCGAACACCTCGTACGCCACCCGGAGCAGGTGGCTCTGCTGGCCGAGCCCCGCCTGGGCGACCCGCGCGAAGAGCTCCTCCGCGCGGTCGGCGCCGACCCGGGGGGCGAGGCGCGCACGCCGCCGGCCGACGCGCTGACGGCGTTGCGGGTGGCCTACCGCGGCAGGCTGATGCACCTGGCCGCGCGCGACCTCACCGGCCAGGCCACGCCTGCGGAGGTCATGGCGGAGCTGTCCGACCTGGCGGGCGCGGCGCTGGAGGCCGCGCTGTCCATCGCGCGGGCCGAGGTCGACGCCGCAGACGTACGCCTGGCCGTGATCGGCATGGGCAAGTGCGGCGCCCGCGAGCTCAACTACATCAGCGACGTCGACGTGGTCTTCGTGGCGGAGCCCAGGGAGGGCGCCGACGAGGCCAAGGCGCTGCGCTCGGCGACCCGGCTGGCCCAGGCCATGATGCGGGCCTGCAGCACGACCACCCCCGAGGGCTCGCTGTGGGAGGTGGACGCCGGGTTGCGGCCGGAGGGCCGGTCGGGCCCGCTGGTGCGCACGCTCGCCAGCCATTTGGCCTACTACCGGCGCTGGGCGAAGACGTGGGAGTTCCAGGCGCTGCTCAAGGCCCGGCCGGTGGCCGGCGACCTGGAGCTGGGCGCGGCCTACGTCGAGGCGGTCAACGAGCTGGTCTGGTCGGCGGCCACCCGCGAGCACTTCGTCGAGGACGTGCAGGCGATGCGCCGCCGGGTGGAGTCGCACGTGCGCGCCGAGGGCGAGCGCCAGCTCAAGCTGGGTCCCGGTGGGTTGCGCGACATCGAGTTCGCGGTGCAGTTGCTGCAGCTCGTGCACGGCAGGCTCGACCCGCTGCTGCGCCGCAGGGGCACGCTGCCCGCCCTGGCCGCGCTCTCCCGCGGCGGCTATGTCGGTCGTGACGACTCGCGCGGCCTGGCGGAGGCGTACACGTTCCTGCGCCAGGTCGAGCACCTGCTGCAGCTGCACCGGCTGCGGCGTACGCACATCGTGCCGGAGGACGAGGCCGACCTGCGCCGGCTGGGCCGGGCGCTGGGGATGCAGGCCGACCCGGTGGGGGAGTTCACCGCCAGGTGGCGGCGGCACGCGATGGAGGCGCGGCGGCTGCACGAGAAGCTGTTCTACCGTCCGCTGCTGCAGGCCGTGGCCCGGCTGCCGGAGTCGGAGGCGCGTCTGTCGGCGTCGGCGGCGGCGGCCAGACTGGAGGCGCTCGGCTACGACGACCCCACCGGCGCGCTGCGCCACATCGCCGCGCTGACCACGGGGGTGTCCAGGAGGGCCGCGATCCAGCGCACGCTGCTGCCGGTCATGCTCGGCTGGTTCGCCGACACGCCCGACCCGGACGCGGCGCTGCTGGGGTTCCGGCAGGTCAGCGACAAGCTGGGCAGCACGCCGTGGTATCTGCGGCTGCTGCGCGACGAGACGGCGGTGGCGGCCAGGATGGCGCGCGTACTCGGGACCAGCCGCTACGCGACCGGCCTGCTCATGCACGCGCCCGACGCCGTGGCGATGCTGGGCTCGGACGAGGAGCTGGCCGTGCGCTCGCGGGAGTCGCTGCTGGGCGAGGCGTCCGCCGCGGTGTCGCGGCACGCGGGCGACCCGGAGACCGCCGTCTCGGCCGTGCGGGCGCTGCGGCGCAAGGAGCTGTTCCGTACGGCCGTCGCCGACATCTTCGCGCTCATCGACATCGAGACGGTGGGCACGGCGCTGTCGCGGCTGACCGACGTGACCCTCCAGGCCGCCCTCCACGCCGCGCTGGGCACGTCCGCGCCGCCCACCTCGTTCGCCATCATCGCCATGGGCCGGCTGGGCGGCATGGAGTGCTCCTACGCCAGCGACGCCGACGTCATGTTCGTGCACTCGCCGCTGCCGGGCGTGGACGAGCGGGAGGCCACCGACGCCGCCCACGCCGTGGCCAACGAGCTGCGCAGGCTGCTGTCGCTGCCCGCCCCCGACCCGCCGCTGGCCATCGACCCCGACCTGCGGCCGGAGGGGCGGCAGGGCCCGCTGGTGCGCACGCTGGCCTCCTACCGCGCCTACTACGCGCGCTGGTCCTCGCCGTGGGAGGCGCAGGCGCTGCTGCGGGCCAGGTTCTCGGCCGGCGACCCGGAACTGGGCGCCGCGTTCGTGGCGATGGCCGACGAGCTGCGCTATCCGCGGGACGGCCTGCGCGACGACGCCGTCAGGGAGATCAGGCGGCTCAAGGCCCGCATGGAGGCCGAGCGGCTGCCGCGCGGCGCGGACCCGGCCCTGCACACCAAGCTCGGCCCCGGCGGGTTGTCCGACGTGGAGTGGGTGGCCCAGCTCCTGCAGCTGCGCCACGCGGGCGCGCTGCCGGCCCTGCGCACCACCCGTACGCTGGAGGCGTTGCGCGCGGCCGTGTCCGAGGGGCTGCTCGATCCTGCGGACGAGGAGGTGCTCGCCGAGTCGTGGCGGTTCGCCTCCCGCATCCGCGACGCGATCATGCTGGTCAAGGCGCGGCCGGGCGACAGCGTGCCGCGCGACTCGAGGGAGCGCGCCCTGATCGCGCAGGCGCTCGGCTACCCGCCGGACGGCTCGGAGGACTTCCTCGACGACTACCGCCGGGTGACCCGCCGCGCCCGGCAGGTGATGGAGCGCGTCTTCTACGCGTGACGGGCCACCGGCGTCCGCGGGACGTCCCTGGCGGAACGGGGATCAGGGCGGGGCGCCGAGCGAGCCCGTGGCGGCCAGCGCGATCACGTCGGCCAGCTCCGCGAGCTCGCCGGGGTCGTCGGTGAGCCGGGCGGTGGCCAGGCGCAGGTGGTGGGCGGGCACGGGGCCGATGACGTAGCGGCTGCCCGGGGCCGCCGAGATCCCGTGCGCCGCGAGGGTGACCAGGGCCGCGGGCTCGTCGCGTACCGGCACCCACAACACCAGGCCGTCGCGCCCGCCCGTGCGCACGCCGCGGGCGGACAGCTCCGCGGCCAGCCGCGCGCGCCGCCCGGCGTAGGCGGCGCGGGCGCGCTCGACGCCGGCCCGCGTCCCGGAATCGTCGAGCAGGTGGGCCAGCGCGTCCTGAAGGATCCTGCTGGTCCAGCCGGTGCCGAAGCTGCGCAGCACGCGCACCCGCTCCACGGCCTCTGCCGCCCCGCCGACGACCGCGATGCGCAGGTCGGGGCCGTGGGACTTGGAGTACGACCGCACCAGCACCGTACGGTCGGGGAACCGCGCTCCCATGCTCACCGTCGGCGAGACCGACAGCGCGCCGATCCCGTCGTCCTCGACGATGAGGGTCGCCGTGGGCTCCAGCAGGGCGGCCAGTTCGGCGGAGCGTTCAGGGGTGACGGCGTGGCCGCAGGGCGACTGGCCGCGCGGCTGGTAGACGAACGCCACCGGCCTGGCCCGCAGCGCCTTGGCCAGTGCGCCGGGCAGCGGGCCGTTCTCGTCGCAGGCGACCGGGACGATCTGCACGCCGATCGTCTCCAGGATGTCCAGCAGCCGCGCGGCCGTCGGCTCCTCGATGGCGATCCGGTCGCCGGGCAGCGCCGCGGTCTGGCAGAGGAGCTGCACGCCCTCGTAGCCGCCGCCGACCGCGAGCCAGCCCTGCGCGGGGAACGGCCAGTCCGGCTCCACGGCGGCGCGCAGCCGTGGCGTGATCGTCTCGCGCGTGTAGTCGTTGAGCCGGTCGGCGTGTGCGGCTGCGGACAGCGCCGCCTCCAGCGGCGGCAGCAGCGCCGGGTCGGGGGAGGCGATCGCCAGGTCGATGGCCAGCCGGTCGCCGAAGTGGCCGATGCGCTCGTACCGGATGGGGCGCGGCACGTCGGGCGGGCCGAGCACCACCGTGCCCCTGCGGCGGTCGGTGCGGATCATGCCGTGCCGGCGCAGCTCCGACCACGCCTCGGCGACGGTGCCGGAGCTGACCCTCAGCTCCCTGGCCAGGGCGCGCACGGTGGGCAGGCGGGTGTCGGCGGTCACCGTGCCCTCCCTGATCAGATCGGTCAGGACGGTCGCGATCCCGCGTGCGCTCGGTTCGCCGATGCGTTCCGCCAGCCATGCGGCGTCCACTCCACCCCCATGAGTTCCGCAAATCTTTGTTCAGCAACAAAGATCGTCTTGTGTTCACCTTTCCCCTGAACATATGGTTCATCGCAATTCGCGGCAACTAATGTCGTTTGGGGGGTTTGTGGCGGAGATTCGGATTCGGCTGGCGGCGCGGGACTGGGACCACCTCATGCCGATCGTGACGGGGCAGGTCAGGCCCGAGGGCTTCGCCCTCGACCTCGACTCGCGCCGCGTCACACCCGACGTGCTGGGCGAGCCCGGCCTGGACGGCGGCGAGACCTCGTTCAGCAGGTACGTGCTCGGCCGCGCCGCCGGCGACGACCGGCTGGTGGGCCTGCCCGTCTTCGTCATGCGCGGCTTCCGTCACCGGTGCGTCCTCGTCCGCCGCGACAGCGAGCCGGCCTCGCTGGAGGAGCTCAAGGGCGCCCGCATCGGGCTCACCGGCTGGCCCGACTCGGGCAACACCTGGACCCGGGCGCTGCTCAGAGCCGCGGGCGTGGACCTCGGCGGTATCGACTGGACGGTGGGCCCGCTGGTCGCCGGCGAAAGCGGCAAGGAAAGGACCGGCCCCGGCCCGCTCCCCGGCAACGTCTCGCTGACCGGCGACGGGCTCGCGGAAGGGCTCGCGGCCGGCCGCTTCGACGCGATCATGACGCCGTTCATGCCGCCGGAGCTGTTCACCCCGGACAGCCGCCTGCGCCACCTGCTGCCCGACCACCGCGCTGCCGAGCTCGCCTACTACCGGCGAACCGGTTTCGTGCCCGGCATCCACCTGGTGACGCTCAAACGCGAGAGCGTCGAGCGCCACCCGTGGCTGCCGCGGGCCGTACAGGACGTGTTCGAGCGCTCCAAGCGGCACTGGCTGGTCCGGCGGCGGCTGCTCGCCGACACCACGCCGTGGTTGCTGTCCGACCTGACCACGACCGCGCTGACCTTCGGCCACGACTGGATGCCGTACGGCGCCGCCCCCAACGCGGCCATGGTCGCCGCCTTCTGCGACGAACTGCACGCCCAGGGCATCTCGTCCCGACCCATCGGAGCCGAGGAGGTCTTCGCCGCATGAGAATCGCCGTCGGGCAGTTCGCCTCCGCGGAGGACTGGACCCAGAATCTCAGAACCTGCCAGGCCATGATCGACCAGGCCGGGGCGGGCGACGCAGGCCTGCTGGTGCTGCCCGAGGGCTCGCTCGCGCTCTTCGTTGACGAGCCCGCCCGCATCAGGCAGGCCGCGCAGCCCCTGGACGGGCCGTTCGTCAGCGGGCTGGTCGAGCGTACGCGCGGCTCGGCCACCACCGTGATCGCCGGCGTGCACGTCCCCGCCGGCGACGGCCGCGTGCACAACGTCCTGGTCGCCGCCAGGGACGGCGAGCTCGTCGCCACCTACACCAAGCTGCACCTGTACGACGCCTTCGGCCGGCGCGAGTCCGACAACGTCGTCCCCGGCACGAACGCCCCCGTCGTGATCGACTGCGCGGGGTGGAAGGTCGGCATGATGACCTGCTACGACGTGCGCTTCCCCGAGATGGCCAGGCTGCTGGCCGACCAGGGCGCCCAGATCATCGCGCTGCCCACCGCGTGGGTGCGCGGCCCGGCCAAGGAATGGCACTGGGAGGTCATGGTCACCGCCCGCGCTCTGGAGAACACCTGCTACGTGGCCGCCTCCGGCGAGTGCGGCCGGCGCAACATCGGGGCCAGCATGGTCGTCGACCCGCTCGGCATCATCCGCGCCCGGCTCGGGGACGCCCCGGGGATGCTCTGGGCCGACGCCTCGGCCGGTGAGCTGGCCGACGCCCGGCTCACCCTGCCCGTCCTCGAGAACCGGCGCTTCGCCGTCGACCCACGATTGGAGCGACATGTCTAAGCACGCGACGCGGGTGACGGCCGCCCTGCTCGGCGCGGCCCTCCTGGCGGCCGGATGCGGCGCCAACCCGGAGGAGGCGGAGGGGGTGCTCGACTCCCAGCAGCCCAAGGGCACGACCGCCGCCCAGGTCAAGGACCAGGCGCTGCACGACCGCCTGCCCGGCAAGGTCAAGCAGGCGGGCAAACTCGTCTCGGTGAACAATGGCTCCTTCCCGCCGTACGAGATCGCCGGACCCGACGGCAGGTCGCTGACCGGTGCCGCCGCCGACATGTCCGAGGCGCTCGGCCAGGTGCTCGGGGTCAAGATCGAGCACGTCACCGTGGACGGCCTGCCCAGCTCGCTCACCGGCATCGCCTCCGGGCGCTACGACTTCGCCATCGGGCCCGTCGGCGACTTCCGCGACCGGCAGAAGTCCAACGACTTCGTCGACTGGGTCAAGGAGTTCGTGGTCTTCGCGGTGCCGAAGGGCAACCCGAACAAGATCGGCTCGCTGACGGACACGTGCGGGCTGAAGATCTCCGTCATGGCCGGCGGCTCCGCCGAGAGCGTGATCAAGGGCCAGTCGCGGACGTGTGCCGAGGAGGGCAAGCCGAAGATCAACGTGCAGTCGTACAAGGACCAGCCCACCTCCGTGCTGGCGGTCAGCTCCGGACGGGCCGACGCGTTCTTCTCTTCCCAGGCGCCGCTCACCTACTTCGTGGACCAGGCCGGCGGCAAGCTCGAACTCGCCGGCAAGGGGCAGTCCAACGGGTTCGACGACCTCTACCAGGGCGCCGTCGTGGCCAAGGACTCGCCGCTGCGCGACGTGCTCAAGGACGGCATCCAGAAGCTGATGGACAACGGTACGTACGACAAGATTATGGACAAATGGGGCACCTCCGACAACAAGTTGGACCAGGCCGGCGTGAACCTGGCGAAGTCATGAGCCTGCCCGACGTCGACGTCGCGGGCGCCGCCCGCACCCGCCACCCGCTGCGCTGGGTCGCCTCGATCGTCCTGCTCGTGCTCGGGGCCCAGCTCGTGAGCCTGCTGGTCACCAACCCCAACTTCCAGTGGGACGTGGTCGGCCGGTACGTCAACGCCCAGATCATCGGCCAGGGCATCTTCACCACGCTGCTGCTCACCGTGATCGCCATGGCCGTGGGCGTCGTCCTCGGCGTGCTGCTCGCCATCGGCCGGCTGTCGGAGAACCCGGTCGCGCGGGCCGCCTGCGGCCTGTACGTGTGGTTCTTCCGCGGCACCCCGGTGCTGGTGCAGCTCGTGCTCTGGTACAACCTGTCGTACCTGCTGCCGGAGATCTCGTTCGGTGTCCCGTTCGGGCCCAAGTTCGTCAGCGCCGACACCAACGTGCTCATCACACCGCTGCTCGCCGCCATCCTCGGCCTCGGCCTGAACGAGGGCGCGTACATGGCGGAGATCATCCGCGGCGGTCTCATGTCGGTCGACCACGGCCAGACCGAGGCGGCCTCCGCGCTCGGCATGAGCGGCGCCAGGACCTTCCGCAGGATCGTGCTGCCCCAGGCGATGCGCTTCATCATCCCCCCGACCGGCAGCCAGGTCATCAGCATGCTGAAGGCCACGTCGCTGGTCAGCGTCATCGCGCTGGCCGACCTGCTCTACACCGTGCAGTCCATCTACAACCGTACGTTCCAGACCATCCCGCTGCTGATCGTCGCCTGCCTCTGGTACTTGATGATCACCTCGATCCTGTACGTCGGCCAGTCGTTCATCGAGCGCCACTACGCGCGCGGCGCCACCAGGAACGCCCCGCAGAGCTTCTGGTCGTTCCTGACCTTCCGCCGCCGCCCGACCCCGAAGGTGCCCTCGTGACCGTTCCCATGGTCCGCGCCCGCGGCGTGCGCAAACACTTCGGTCACCTGGAGGTGCTCAAGGGCATCGACCTGGAGGTGTGGCAGGGGGAGGTCGTGGTCGTCCTGGGGCCGTCCGGGTCGGGCAAGTCGACGTTCCTGCGCTGCGTCAACCACCTGGAGACCATCGACGGCGGCTCCATCCACGTCGACGGGGAGCTGATCGGGTTCGAGGCGTCCGGTGGCCGCGTACGGCACCTGCGCCAGCGGCAGGTCACCCGCCAGCGCAGGGAGATCGGCATGGTCTTCCAGCAGTTCAACCTCTTCCCGCACTACACCGTGGTGCAGAACGTCATCGAGGCCCCCGTCGGCGTCCGTGGCGAACCCCGCGACCAGGCCAAGGAGCGCGCGCACGCGCTGCTGCGCAGGGTCGGGCTGGAGGAGAAGGCGCACGTCTACCCCCGCCAGCTGTCCGGCGGGCAGCAGCAGCGCGTGGCCATCGCCCGCGCGCTGGCGATGCGGCCCAAGCTCATGTTGTTCGACGAACCGACCAGCGCCCTCGACCCCGAGCTCGTCGGCGAGGTGCTCGCCGTGATGAAGGGCCTCGCGGAGGACGGCCTCACCATGATCGTGGTGACCCACGAGATCGGGTTCGCGCGGGAGGTGGCCGACCGGGTGGTGTTCATGGACGACGGCGTCGTGGTCGAGTCGGGCGTCCCCTCCGACGTGCTGGACCGCCCGCAAAGCCCGCGCACGAAGGCCTTTCTGGGGCGCGTACTCTGACCGGGTGGAGACCGAGCGACTGATCATGCGAAGGTGGCGCGAGAGCGACCACGCGCCCTTCGCGGCCATGAACGCCGACCCCGAGGTCATGGAGCACTTCCCCGCGACGCTCACCCGGGAACAGAGCGACACCATGGTCGGCCGGATCGAGGAGGGTTTCGACCGGCACGGCTTCGGGTTGTGGGCGCTGGAGGTGCGCGGGAGCGGGCTCTTCATCGGCTTCGCCGGGCTGGTCTGGCAGAGGTTCGACGCCCCCTTCCTGCCAGCCGTCGAGGTCGGCTGGCGGCTGGCCCGCCCGGCGTGGGGGCACGGCTACGCCATCGAGGCGGCCAGGCGGGCCGTCACGTTCGCCTTCGCCGAGGCGGGGCTCGACGCCCTCATCTCCATGACGGCCGTGGGCAACGTGCGCTCGCGTGCCGTGATGGAGCGGCTCGGCATGACCCGCGACCCCGCCGAGGACTTCGACCACCCCGGCGTCCCCGAGGGCAGCCCGCTGCGCCGTCACGTCCTCTACCGGCTCAGGCGCGGAACCCCGTGAAGATGATCTCCAGCGTGCGGTCCCGCAGGCCCGGGGTCCAGCCGGCCAGCAGGGCCGCCTGAGAGGTCGCCGCGAGCAGGGCCATCACCTCGTCCGGCCCCACCTCCCGCCGGACCGCCCCGGCCCGCTGGGCGCGCTCCAGCAGTGTGCCGACCGGCCGGCGCAGCCGTTCGAGCGGCTTGCCGGTCCGCACGTCCACGCCGCCGCCCGCCAGCAGCTCGGCCACGGTCTTGCGCGCCGCCGCCTCCTCCACCACGTGCGTGAAGAACGCGAACAACGCCGTCTCCGGCTCGCCGTGCTCCGCCAGCGCCTCCGCCTCCTCGGCCAGCCGATCGAGCAGCCGTTTCACGATCGCGCCGAGCAGGTCGTTCTTCGTGGGGAAGTGCCGGAACACGGTTCCGATCGCCACCTCGGCCCGCGCGGCCACCTCCTCCGTCGAGGCGGAAGCGCCGTGCTCGGCGAAGACGGACTCGGCGGCGGCGAGGATGCGTTCGCGGTTGCGCCGGGCGTCGGCGCGCAGCTGGGCCATGGGCTGACCTCCCCATTGACAACATGAGTTGCGACTCATTATTTTCCTGAGTGACAGCTCATCTTAGCCGGGTGGAAGGAACTCCATGATGGATGCGCGCGAGGCGTTCGACGGGCTGCGCCGGCACATCTGCGGTGAGGAGGTCGACGGGCTGTGGGCCGAGGACGTCGTCGTCGAGACGCCGTTCGCGCCGTCCGGCAGCCCGCGCCGCGTCGAGGGGCGCGAACGGTTCCTGGCGCTCGCCCGCGCGGGCCGGACCGCGCTGCCGGCACGGCTGGAGATGGGCGAGGCCACGGTGCACGACACCGCCGACCCCGGCACGATCATCGTCGAGTACGCATTGGGGGCCGTCCTGCCCGGGACGGGGGAGCGGGTGTCGGCGTCCTTCATCGGTGTGCTCACGGTCCGCGACGGGCGGATCGTGCTGTGGCGCGAATACCAGGACGTGCTGCGGGTCGCCGCCGCCACCGGCCGCCTGCCCGACCTTCTCGCCTCGCTACCCGCCGCCTGACGATGGGGCAGGCACGTGCGCCTCGTGCCTTCCCCGTTCCGGCGCCGGAGAGCGAGTATCGTGATCGGCCCGTTCTTCCTGGCCGCGATGACGAGGTGACCGTGCACTTCCAGCATTCGAGTGAGATCTGGCGTGATTTTCCCGAGCTCGTCCCGGGGGTGATGTCCATGGCCGGCGTCACCGCCGACGTCCACGTGGACGACCGGCTCGCGAACTACGGTGAGATCGCCGCCAAGCGCCTGGCCACCTGCTCCGAGGGCGAGCTGCCGGAGATCCAGGCGTGGCGCCGGGCGTTCTCGGCGATGGGCATGAAGCCGACGCAGTACCGCTGCGCGTCGGAGTCGCTGCTGCGCCGCTTCAGAAAGGAGGGCGCTCTGCCGCGGCTGCACCCGCTGATCGACCTGTGCAACGCGATGTCCCTCGCGTACGCGATCCCGGTGGCCGTCTTCGACGTCTCGCGGATCTCCTCCTGCGTCGAGGTCCGGTACGCGGCGGGCGACGAGACGTACGTGACCTTCTCCGGCGAGACGGAGCATCCGCCGCCCGGCGAGGTCGTCTTCGCCGACGCCGACGCGATGGCGCACGCCCGCCGCTGGACCAACCGCCAGAGCGGCCACTCAGCCGTGCGCGGCACCACGAGCGACGTCCTGATCGTCGCGGAGGCCCTGCACGACACGGCCCGCGCCGACGTCGAGGCGCTCGTCGCCGCACTGGCCGGCGAGGCACGCGACCTCTGGCCGGTCAGCCCGGAGCCCGCGGTCCTGACCGCCTCCTCGCCGCGCTACAACTTCTGAGCGGTAAACGAAGCTCAGATCATTATTGGACGTTTAGGTTTTGACGGGACGTTTGGGTTTATAGAGGTAGCTGAGAATATCTGCATGGGTACGTCTGCTTCCATCCGAGCATCTGACGAGTGGGTGCCGGGTTCGGCTGATCTATCCATGAATGGAAACGAGCGCGTGAATACTAGAAGTCGGCAACCGCGGACGCCGCGCCATGGGCGGTTCGCGATACTAGCTCTGACCGGCGTCGTCGCCGGTGCCATGTTCCTTCCCGTGGGCCAGGGGGTGGCCAGCGCGAGCGCGGGTTACGTCGCCGTGGAGGCGGGAGGCCCGCCGTCCGCACCGGTTCGGCACGTCTCGAAGCCGAGGCGCGTCTCGAAGGAGAAGCCGATCCTGCGCAGCCCGCGCTGGCGCCCGCCGAAGATCGACATCATCGTCCACAACCTCAACCGCAACAAGAACAAGCATCGCCGCCACCACCGCGACGACGTCAGGGTCGAGCAGGTCCAGCCGCCGGTGGTCGAGCATGAGGACACCGAGCGCGAAGACCGCGACCACCGTGACTTCGACCACCGTGACTTCGACCACCGTGACTTCGAGCGCGACGGCTTCGGCCACGACCGCGACGGCTGGTGGCCGATCGACGGTGATCTCACCGGATGGTGACTGCCAGGGCGGCTGACCCCAGGGCGGCGCTCGCCGCCACGGGTTGAGGCTCGCACGCAGGTCCCGCGGGAAAGGCCATCGGCTGAGCAGCCGATGGCCTTTTCACGCGGCGCGGGATCACACGTCGTAGGTGTGACCTATACAGTCGCCCGACCTGGCGAACCCTTGATCATATGAAGTGTGTGTTACTCCTCGGTTCCTTCACCGGGATCTGCAGCGCCGAACGCTTCGTCGATCGCCTTCCGGTGGCGCGAGGACGCGGCTCCCGGGCCGCCGCGGGATAGCGCATCACCCCTGTTCAGACTCGCGTGGGCAGCAACGCCGGAGCATGCGCCGTTATTGACACCCGCCTGTCCATCCGCCTGCGGGTTCCCCCGTGGTGGCGCGTTCTCGAGCGACCTGGCGAGTTCTCCCTTCTCAACGCGAGTGGGCGCGGGATTCTCAACGGATGTGGCGGGGACGGGGGCCCCACCCCTAGCCACCAAGAGCGGTTGCTGTGATGGGCCGCAAAGTGGCAGTGAGTAATGGCCACCGCGCCCGCGAGGTGCCACCGGCATCGCCTCCCCGGGCCTCGGCCGTCGACCGGCGGATCAGCATGCTGCGGGCGATGAAGCCCAGCTTGTCGGTGATCATGGCGGCGAAGCCGCCGAGGAAGCGTCCTCCTTCCCACAGATGCAGGACCAGCGCGAAGGCGAAGATGTCCCCCACGGCCCTTCCCACACGGCCCGACGTCGCGACCGGCGCCTGTTTGAGCTTGTTCAGGGGGCAGTTGGACCGGTTTTGGGGCGGATCCAGGATGGGCGTTACCCACGCCGGGTAGAGCTGACCGGTGACCGCACGAAACGGCAGACCGGCCGCGCACATGGAGCCGCGGCCCTGACACGCCAGCGACGCGACAGATCCCACCCGTCTCGAGCCGCGGGCCGCGACGGAACCTGCCCCCGGCCGACGGTGCTCACAGAGGCGTCCGGCGCAGCGCGGCCGTCCGCGCCGGCGAGGTCCATCCACGGAGGAGGCTCGCGCGACCGTATCCGCGGCAGGGTGTCCCCACTCGGAACTGGTGGAGCAGGTATCCGCTCGTAGACGGGAGAAAGGCGACGTCATGATCTCGTTTATGCTCGTGGCCCAGCTCGGGCTGGCATCCGTGGTGACCGCGCCCTCCCCGACGCCCATGCCATCGGAGTTGACCGACGCGCCCCGAGGTGGCTGCGCGTACACGCAGACAGGCGTGTACTGCAGCAACATCAACGGCATCGACGGCTACCTCAAGGCCAACTGCACCTGGCAGGGAGGCGGGGAGTTCTTGTGTGACAAGCCGCGCAAGCAGACCTGCACCAGCCCGGCCGACCAGGACACCGGCACGGCGGCCCTGGATTGCCGCCCGGTGGACGACTAGCACGATTCGGGGGAATGTTCGCCATGCTTCACCTGCGCACCATCATCGCCCGCGTCTTTTCTGCCGTCCTGGCCGGAGGCGCCGTCATCGCCATCGGTGGCCCGGCCGAGGCCGCGTCCGCCGGGGAGCCGCCGGCCCTGACCACGGGGAGCGCTCTGCCCACGGGGAGCACCCTGCGCGTGCCCGGCACGTTCCGCGACAATTTCGCCTGCGGGCATGGGCCGGGCGGCCTCAAGATGACCATGCAGAGCGATCGGGAGATGGCCCAGGCGTGCGCCATGGCCGGCCAGGTCGCCAACGCCTACACCGCCGCGCCCCGGCAAGCCGGCGCCGATCAGGCCGTCTCGGTGACGGTCGACGGTGCGAGCTGGGCCTGCGTCCAGAAGAAGCAGGGCGACGACGACTACGTCGAATGCTCGCACGGCGGCGAGATGCTCTCACTGTCCACGTTCCACTCCGTGAGTTGAGCAGATCGCCGGGGTGAGGGGATCTCTGCGGTGAGGAACTCCCGCATCCGTTCGATGCGGCCCGTGCCCGCGCTGAAGACCGCGTCTCGACTCGACTCCGGACCTATGGAGGGAGATGTTTCAGATGGACAGGATTTCGACCCGCGCCTCGATCGCGTTCATGGTGGCGGGGGCCTTGGCCACCGTCACCGTCGGCGGACTCGCCTCGGCCGCGTTCGCGAGCCGGCCGAGCGCCACCTCGCCTGCCGCCCACCTCGCCACGGCGCTGGACCCGGCACCCGCCGATGCCGCCATCAGGGAGTACCAATGCGGCAACCTCGGGCTGGCCGTGGTGGCGAACAGCTCCGAAGACAAGGAAGCCGCCTGCGAGACCGCCATGAAGGTGGCGAAAGCCGCCATCGAAGGCTCCCCTCCCGGCCCAGCAGGCGAAGCCGCCGGCCTGACGGTCGAGGTCGACGGGCAGACCTGGTGGTGCCGCGACCGCCAGAGCGACGAGGACGTGAACCCGCACGGCATGTGCGTGAACGGCAGCCGCGAGTCCGAAACGGTGCGCCTGTATTCGTGACCGTCCGAGCGCGCTCCTGCGGGACTTCGCCCTCGACGACGCGATGCCCGGCACCGTCGCGACGGTGCCGGACTCGACCGAGGTCGGCTACGACATCCAGGGCGACCACGCGGTCCTGGTCGCCCAGCGGCTGGTCCGGCTTCGGTTCAGCAACGGCGTGGAGAAGCTGTACCCGATCAAGGCGGTGTTGCTCGGCTGACACGGCAGCGGCAGAGCACCGACGAACGGCAGCAATGCCATGCTCACCGAGCAGGCGTGGAGGGCGCCATCGCCCAAGGCGTCAAAGGCTTCGACCTGCGCAGATCCCGCTACCGCGGGACCGCCGAGACCCATCTTCAGCACCTGTTCATCGCCGCGGTGATGAACCTCACCCGACTCGATGCCTGGCTCACCGGAACCCCGCTGGCCCCGACACGACTCTCGCATTTCGCTGCTCTCCGTCCGGTGGCATGAGAGGAGTCATCTGGCCCATGGTGCTCCATGAGGGCGGCGCGTTCCCGCTTCTGGGAGGAGCTTTGCCGCTGGCCTTCGGGCGTCAGGCCTGGATGGATCTCCAGGACTCCACGGTCGCTTCGGCAATGGTCTCGATGCGGTGTCCGTATGCCGGATGTCCATCAAATACGAAGCTGCCGTCCCTGACCGGGAGAGCGCAGAACGTAGCCCGGAAGTGCCCAGGCGGTCCGCCCGGCGGGAGCGGTGCGTATGCCGCCAATGGCGCCATGTCGTAGCCCGGCCTCGCCCCGTGTTTGTTCCGCGCTACCTGACGGGCCGACACGCGAAGCAGCGCGTCAAGGCCCTGGTCCACGTGAAGCTGCAGCTGGCGGAACTGACCGTCGAGGTACTTCTCATGAGCTCTGGAAGGATGCTGCAGGAGATACGCACAGACCACCAGCGCGTGCCACCTGTACATCCGGGGATCGGCCTGCTCTTCGGAGAGAATGGCATGGTAGTAGTCCACGCATGTGCCCAACGGGCCGACAACTGCACCGCACTCGCACCGATCCACGACAGGGCTGTCCGCCATGATCTGCACCATAGGTGGCCAGTAGCAGCGCTGTCGACGAGATTTCGGCGCCAGTACATGTCCATACGAACGACCTGGCCTACCTTGCCGCCATGGTCCTCTGGACCAGCTCTTGGCGAAGCGCGTCCCAGCGACACAAGAGAAGCGGCTTCGTGATCGCATCTGTGATCATGAAGCCACTTCTGTTGGATCTACTCCGCCACCAGTGTCCCTTCGGGAGGGGCGGGGCGTTCTCGGCCAGCAGATGAAAGTGCGCCGCCAGCGCAAGCCGGGGCGCGGATAGACAGCGGTGAACAGGAAGGGCTGTGTATGGACGTCTTACAGCACTGTGTGGACTACGATGTGATCGGCTCCGGCAAGTTCAGCTCCGCCGCAGTCGTCGGGCTAGACGGCGAGCTCCTGGCTGCGTCCGGGGGGTACGCGCCCAGCCCCGAGGAGCGGCACGCAATCGTCGATGGGCTCGAGCACCTCTCGCGGGTCGAGGCCGCCGGCCTGAAGCTGTGCGGCCAGAAGTTCTTCTTCATCTCGTCCACCGATCGCTCCCTCTGTCTCAAGAGGGGACCCGACGGCGCGATCGTGGTGAAGATCAAACGAAGTATCATCGTCGCGCAGTATGTCGTCCCGGTACAGGCACCCGAAGCAGGTCCCATCCTCGAGTCCATTGCCGATGAACTGATCAGCGCTGGGTACTGATCACAGAGCAGGGCAAATGCGGGAGGTCGTCGCGTACACCACGTGGCCACACTGGTCGCAGGATAGCGGCACGTGCGGCCTGACCTTCCGCACGGATTCCCACGTGCGTCTGCACCGCGATGGCCCGGCACCGAAATCGGTGCCGGGCCGTCGACCCGCAGGCACACGTCCAGCTCAGTCCATCCCGCTCCCACATCCACGAGGATGATTTGCTGTCTTCACCCCGACCAGCACAGGGTCTCTGTTCCTTCAGACCCTGCTCCACAACCAAAGACAACGACGACTAACGACAAGGTGCTCCCAGCTCAGCAGTGGTATCCGGCAAGATCGCCGAGGCCGGGAAACCCCGCCGTCACACGTCGTAGTAGAGCTCGAACTCGTGCGGGTGCGGGCGCAGCCGGATCGGGTCGACCTCGTTCTCGCGCTTGTACGCCACCCACGTCTCGATCAGGTCGGGCGTGAACACGCCGCCCTCGAGCAGGTAGTCGTGGTCGTCCTCCAGCGCGTTGAGCACGTCGGTGAGCGAGCCGGGCACCTGCGGCACCTGGCGGGCCTCCTCCGGCGGCAGCTCGTAGAGATCCTTGTCGACCGGCTCCGGCGGTTCGATCTTGTTGCGGATGCCGTCTACGCCGGCCATCATCATCGCCGAGAACGCGAAGTAGGGGTTGCACGACGGGTCGGGCACCCGGAACTCGATGCGCTTGGCCTTCGGGTTGGAGCCCGTGATCGGGATGCGTACGCAGGCCGAGCGGTTGCGCTGGGAGTAGACCAGGTTGACCGGCGCCTCGTAGCCGGGCACCAGACGGTGGTAGGAGTTGACCGTCGGGTTGGTGAAGGCCAGGAGCGACGGCGCGTGCTTGAGCAGGCCGCCGATGTAGTAGCGGGCGGTGTCGGACAGGCCCGCGTAGCCGACCTCGTCGTAGAAGAGCGGCGAGCCGTCCTTCCACAGCGACTGGTGGCAGTGCATGCCGGAGCCGTTGTCACCGAAGATCGGCTTGGGCATGAACGTGACCGTGTGGCCGTATTCGAGCGCTGTGCTCTTGATGATGTACTTGTACAGCATCAGGTTGTCGGCGGTCCTGAGCAGCGTGCCGAACTTGAAGTCGATCTCCGCCTGACCGGCCGTGCCGACCTCGTGGTGCTGCATCTCGACCTCGATGCCGCACTCGATGAGGTTGCGCACCATCTCGGAGCGCAGGTCGGTGAAGTGGTCCATCGGCGGCACCGGGAAATAGCCGCCCTTGTAACGCGGCTTGTAACCGAGGTTGCCGCCCTCGGTCGCCTTGCCGGTGTTCCAGGCGCCCTCGATCGAGTCGATGTAGTAGTAGCCGGCGTTCTGCCTCGTCTCGAAGCGCACGTCGTCAAAGATGTAGAACTCGGCCTCGGGGCCGAAATAGACCGTGTCGGCGATGCCGGTGCCCTTGAGATATTCCTCGGCCTTGCGCGCGACGTTGCGCGGGTCACGGCTGTAGGCCTCGCCGGTCAGCGGGTCGTGCACGAAGAAGTTGATGTTGAGCGTCTTGTGCTGCCGGAACGGGTCGACCACGGCGCTGGTCGGGTCGGGCAGCAGCAGCATGTCGGACTCGTGGATCGCCTGGAATCCACGGATCGACGATCCGTCGAACATGAGTCCGTCGGTGAAGACGCTCGCACTGAAGTTCTCTACCGGAAAGGTGAAGTGGTGAGTCGTCCCCGGCAGGTCGGTGAACCTGACATCGACGAACTGCACCCCTTCGTCACTGATGAACTTCAGGACGTCGTCGGCGGAGTTGAACACTCTCGAACCTCCCTGGGGACTGGCTATCATGCCGACGCTAGAACTCGGCCGTTTCCACCCGGTGTCTCGATTGTTTCGCACGTGTTACGCGGAGTCATGTGCGCTTCGACGCCTCGCACTGCCCGTGTGGCGGACGGGACGTCCTCCAGCGCGTACGGGTCCGGACACGCCGGTGGGCGGCTCGGCGGTCTTGAGAAAGCTGCGGGGCCGCCGCCGAACAGCGTCCTCCTGTCGAGGCAGGCAGCGCCCCGGCCGCTTCAGGCTTCCCGGGATCTGGGCCGTCCGGGGGACGACGGCCGTGCACCCGGCGGGGACCAGCACCGTGACGCGGCCGGGTCACGAAGCGGACCGCCTCATCGGGCGGCTACCGTTGACTCATGAGCGGCAAGGAACCTCGGTGGACGCAGACGTGGCTGGGCGGGCTCCGCTCCGCCGGGGTCGATCTCGGATACCCGGGTGAGCGCCTCGGGCTGCCGGAGCAGGGCAGCGGGTCGATCGCCGGCTGGGGCCGCAGGATCGCCGCGCTCGTCATCGACTGGATGATCTGCACGTGGGTCGTCGTGCAGTTGCTGTTCGGGATGAACCCGGCCGAGTCGCCGTGGGCGCCGGCGCTCGCCTTCGCCGTGCAATATCTGCTCCTGGTCGGCCTCATGGGGCAGACCTTCGGGCACCGCCTGGCGGGCATCAGGGTCGCCGCAATGGACGGCGGCGATCCGCGGCTGCTGCCCGTGCTGGTGCGCACCGTGCTGCTCGCCCTGGCCCTGCCTGCCCTGATCTGGGACCGCGACCACCGAGGGGTGCACGACCGCGTGTCCAACACCATGGTCGTGCGCATGTGAGCAAGCGAAATCCGTACCGGGTAGGCAATTGAACTCGGTATGGTTTAGGCTGTCCGCATGATGATGGCGGGGCTCAGGGAGCGGAAGAAGGAGCAGACGCGCCGGCGCATCTCCCAGGTGGCGCTGCGGCTGTTCGACGAGCGTGGTTACGATCAGGTGACCGTCAACGAGATCGCCGAGGCGGCCGGAGTCGCCAAGGTGACGCTGTTCAGCTATTTCCCCACCAAGGAGTGCCTGGCCACCGACGGGGTGCAGGACGACATGGCCGCCGTCGTGACCGGCCGCCCTGAGGGGTGCTCGCCGATCGGGGCCCTGCGCGCGCACTACCGGGCGACGGCCGTGCCGTTGGCCAAGGACATGGACGTCGAGACGCTGATCACCAGGATTCGCGTGATCTCGTCCAACCCCGCCCTGCTGGCCGCGGTGCACGGAGCTCAGATGAGCCAGCGTCACGAGCTGGCCGCGGCCCTCGCGGACGGCCGTGAGCCGGATCTGACGGCGCACCTGATGGCCGCGCAGATCACCGCCGCCATCACCACCCTCCAGGAGGCCTTCTTCCATCGGCTCGCCGCGGACCCGTCGCTGGAGCAGGCGGCCGGCCGGTTGGCCGCAGACGTCGAGGTGGCCTTCGACCTCCTGGAGCACGGGCTGACGCACGTAAAAGGAGAAGCATGAAGAAGGGCATCAACTATGACACGGGGTTCCTCCCGGGCGACGACCTGAGCCGCAGGTCGTTCGACCTCGAAGACGTCGAGCGCGACATGCGCACCATCGCCCGCGACCTGCGCTGCGACTCGGTCCGCGTCTCCGGCCGCGACCCCGGGCGCATCACCGCCGCCGCCGAACGCGCCGTCGCGGCCGGCCTGGAGGTCTGGTACGCCCCCTTCCCCGTCGACCTGACGGAGGACGAGATGCTGGCGCTGTTCACCGAGTCGGCCGAGCGGGCCGAGGCCCTGCGCCGCGCCGGCGGCGACGTGGTGCTGGTCACCGGCTGCGAGATCACCGTCTTCGGCCACGGCTTCATGGAGGGGGCGGCCTACCGCGACCGGCTCGACACGATCATGACTGCCGACGTGCAGTGGTGGACGACGCTCATGCAGGTCATGCCGCGCTTCAACGCCTACCTGGCGAAGGTGGCCGAGACCGTGCGGCCGAGGTTCGGAGGCCGGCTCAGCTACGCCGCCGGGCCGTGGGAGCCGGTCGACTGGGCGCCGTTCGACGTGGCGGGCGTGGATGCCTACCGCGCGGCGTACAACGCGCACGACTTCACCGGCGAGCTGCGGGCGCACTTCAAGCAGGGCAAGCCGGTCGCGGTCACCGAGTTCGGCACCTGCCCCTACCAAGGGGCGGGCGAGCGCGGCGGCTCGGCCTGGGTGGTGCCGGAAGGCGCGGTGCGCGACGAGGGGGAGCAGGTCCGCTATTACACCGAACTGATGGACATCTTCGAGCAGGAGGGCGTCGACACCGCCCTGTGGTTCACCTTCGCCGCCTACAACAGGACCGGCGAGGCCGACCTCGGCTCCTACGGCGTGGTCAGGATGCTCGACGAGAAGAGGTGGGAGCACAAGGAGATCTTCCACACCATGGCCGCTAGGAACGCGAGCAGCTGAAGATGGCCGTGCCCGGGAGGTGACGGCCGCGCAGCGGGCTCCAGCCGCCCCACACCCGCTCGTGCCCCTCGGGCCATTCGGGCTCCAGCAGCCCGGTGACGGTCAGCCCCGACTCCACCAGCAGATTCACCCAGTCGCCCATCGTGCGGTGGTGCTCGGCGTACGTCACGGCGCCGTGCTCGTCGCGCTCCACGTAGGGGGAGCGGTCGAAGTACGGCCGGTCGGACGTGAGACCGCGCGGCCCGGGATCGTCGGGGAACGCCCACCGGACGGGATGGCTCACCGAGAACACGAACCGGCCGCCCGGCCGCAGCACCCTGCGCACCTCGCGGAACACGGCGAGGGGATCGGCCGCGAACGGCAGCGCTCCGTACGCCGAGCAGGCCAGGTCGAAGGACCCTGCGGCGAACGGCAGCGACTCGGCGTCGGCCTGGAGCACGGGAACGCGCAGGCCGGTGCCGAGGTCGATGCGCCTGGCGTGGAGCAACTGCCGGTAAGAAAGGTCGAACGCGGCGACCTCGGCACCCTGCGACACCAGCCACCGGGCGCACTGCGCCGCCCCGCAGCCGATCTCCAGCACCCGCCGGCCCCGCACCTCTCCGAGCAGGTGCGCGTCGGCCTCGTCCACACCTTCAGGGCACCAGACGAACCCGCTGTCGCGCAGGAAGCCGCCGTGCTCGGCCTGGTAGTCGTCGGCGTTGCCGTCCCACCAGCCGCGATTGGCCCGCGAGGAGACCGACGGCACTAGCGCATCTTGGGGCCGCGCGGCATGCGGGCGCCCTTGGGCATCGGCCCCTTGGGCATCGGCATGTTCTTCGGGAGTGACCGCAGGCGGTCCTTGACCTCGTTGACCGCGGGCTTCTTCAGGTTGCGCGGCAGCTTCATGATGTGGCGCTGCAACTTGCTGATCGGCACCTGGCCTTCGCCGTCGCCGCACTGGATGTCGTAGATCTCGACGCCCAGCACCACCCGCGCGACCCGCTTCTTCTCGGCCGCCAGCATCTTCGCCACCCGGTTGCCCGGCCCCTCCGACACCAGCACGACGCCCGGATAGCCCACCACGAGGTGGATGAGGTCCTGGTCGCGGTTGACCGCGATGGCCGGGGTGACCTGCCAGTTGCCCCGCATGCCCTCCAGCACCGCCGCCGCGGCGCCCGTCTGGCCGTGCAGGATCGAATATTGCGCCTTCTGCGCCAGCTGCCCGAACACCACCAGCCCGACGGTGAACGCGGCCAGCACGCCGATGAACACCGAATACCACAAGTAGTCCGTGACCAGGCCGATCACGACGACCACGGCCAGCGTGCCCACCGCCGAAAGGAAGACGATCGGCATCCCCTTGGGATTGGCCTGCTTGATGATCTTCGCGATCATGCGGAGCTGCTTGATGCGCCCCGGCTTCTCTGGGTCCTCGGACTTTGCCATGCTCAGAAGGATACAAACCAACTGGTGCAGGAGGGAAAACGCGGCCCGGCCATTTTCGCTTCCAGTCTGGATCGTGACCTTGGCCACCCGCCAGCTCGCCCTCCACCGCCTGCCCGCGCGAGCCATGCACGGGGAACCGGCCTCGCCGTTGCGCACGAGCGCCGGCTGGGTGCGCGTCGCCGGCCGGCGGGCAGCGGTTGCTGCGGGGCCCCGGGCGGCGCGCGCCCGGGGCCCCGCCTGTGCCGATCAAGCGGTCTGGCGTGCCTCGATGGCCTGCTTGTAGAGCCTGCCCGCCCGGTAGGACGAGCGGACCAGCGGACCGGACAGCACACCGGCGAACCCGATGGTCTCGGCCTCGGCCTGCAGCTCGACGAACTCCTCCGGCTTCACCCATCGCTCCACCGGGTGGTGGCGCGGCGTGGGCCGCAGGTATTGGGTGATCGTCAGCAGGTCGGTGCCGGCGGCGTGGAGGTCGCGCATGGCCTCCGTGATCTCTTCCCGCGTCTCGCCCATGCCCAGGATCAGGTTGGACTTGGTGACCAGTCCGGCCTCGCGGGCCGTCGTGATCACCTGGAGGGAACGCTCGTAGCGGAAGGCCGGGCGGATGCGCTTGAAGATCCGCGGCACCGTCTCGACGTTGTGCGCGAACACCTCGGGCTTGCTGGAGAAGACCTCCTCCAGCTGGTCGCGGTTGCCGTTGAAGTCGGGCACCAGCAGTTCGACGCCGCAGCCGGGCAGCAGCGCGTGGATCTGGCGCGCGGTCTCGGCGTAGAGCCAGGCGCCGCCGTCGGGCAGGTCGTCGCGGGCCACGCCCGTGACGGTCGCGTAGCGCAGGCCCATCTGCTGGACGGACTCGGCCACCCTGCGCGGCTCGTCGCGGTCGTATTCCTTGGGTTTGCCCGTGTCGATCTGGCAGAAGTCGCAGCGGCGCGTGCACTGGTCGCCGCCGATGAGGAAGGTCGCCTCGCGGTCTTCCCAGCACTCGTAGATGTTGGGGCAGCCCGCCTCTTCACAGACCGTGTGCAGGCCCTCCCGGCGCACCAGCGACTTGAGCTCGGTGTATTCGGGGCCCGTCTTGAGCTTGGTCTTGATCCACGGGGGCTTGCGCTCGATAGGGGTTTCGGCGTTGCGCACCTCCAGGCGGAGGAGCTTTCGGCCTTCAGGAGCAACGGTCACGTTCTCAGCTTACGTCTCCCGCGAAGCGCGCCGTCCGAGGGGGCGTACGCGCTCACGTGACCAGGCCGAACCCGCCGATCGCCCGCGTTCCGGACGGGGCGCGGCCCTCGTCGGCAGGCCCCGGGTCGCGGGGCGCGGCCAGGCCCACGACCGCCACCGTCGCGGGGCGCTCGACACCCGCCCGGCCGCGAACCGGGGAACCCGGGATGATCCACGGGCGTGACGCCGGCGTTCCCGGCACGGTCAGGTGCCGGGTCCGGTCACCGGCGGAGCAGGTCTTCCTCGTGCAGGTCGTACGGCTCCATGCCGAGCGCCTCGGCCAGCCGCTTCTCCGCGATCGGCATGACCTCCTCGACCACGATGCGCCGGCCAGTCTCCGCCGACAACGAGGAGACGCCCACGCCGGGGATGCCGCACGGCGCGATGCGGTTGAACCAGCGCGGGTCGTTGGCGCAGTTGAGGGCGAAGCCGTGCATGGTGACGCCGCGCGTGACCCGCAGCCCGACCGCGCCGAGCTGGCGGTCGGGCAGGCCGAGAGTGGGGTCGCCGACCGCCCAGACGCCGCCGCGTCCGCGTATGCGCCTGGCCGTGACGCCGAAGTCGGCGCAGATCTGGATCATCACGTCTTCCAGGCGGCAGGCGTAGGCGACCACGTCGGTGATCGCCACGATGGGGTAGGCGACGAGCTGCCCTGGGCCGTGCCAGGTGAGCCGGCCGCCCCGGTCGACGTCGATGACCGGGGTGCCGTCGGCGGGCCGCTCGTGCGGGGCGGTGCGCTTGCCCGCGGTGTAGACGGGCGCGTGCTCCAGGAGCAGGACGGTGTCGGTCAGCGCGCCGGCGACCCGTTTGTCGTGCACCCAGCGCTGCAGCGACCAGGCCTGCTCGTAGGGGACGTCGACACCTAGGCGGACGATGGCGAGTGCGTGGGGATCGTCCCCGTGGATGGGGCGCATGAGCCTATTGTGCCGTTCCCGAACCTTCGAAGGGTAATCAGGGGGTCAGCAACCGTGGCTCGATCCTGACCTCCTTGACCCCGCTGGCGCCGTCGTGCTCCAGCTTGTACGCGTAGCCGGCCGGCTCGACGGTCACGGCCTGGATGAACTCGGTGCCCACGTAGTGCAGCCCCACGCCCTCGTCGGCGGCGTAACCGCCGGGCAGTTCGCCGTCGGCCACCGACCTCTGCAGCAGCTCGCGGCGCTGCGGGTCGGAGTCGTAGTGGACGCCGCACGAGTAGGGCAGCAGGGCCATGCCCTCGGCCCACACCTGCAGTTCGGGGCCGAAGGAGTCGGTGTTGCCCCCGACGTGCCAGCACAACGCGCCCGCGCTCTGTCCGGACAGCACCACGCCCGCCCGCCACGCCTCGGCGAACGCCTCGTCGAGGCCGTGCAGCCGCCACAGCGCCATGAGGTTGGCGACGCTGCCGCCGCTGACGTAGATCATGTCCTGTTCGAGCATCCAGGCCCGGGGATCGGCCACGTTCGGCATCGGGAAGACCGTCAGGTGGCTCAGCTCGACGTCCCAGCCGGCGAAGGCGCCGTACATCTTGAGCAGCCAGTCGCTCGAGTCGCCGAGCGCCGTGGCGACCAGGCCGAGCTTCGGGCGGTCCTGTCCGGTCAGGTCGAGACCGTAGCGCAGCAGCGGGCTCGCCTCGATGAAGCTGTAGCGGCTGCTCGGGCGGAACGATCCACCGCCGATGGCGAGGATGTGCGACTGTCCTGACCGGCTCATGTCAAGGTTCTCCCGACGTGCTGAAAGAAGTGGAACGGCATCCTAGAGTACGGCGCTGAGCGCCTCGCCGAGACTGGTATGCGCGAAGCGGTAGCCCGAGGCGGTCAGCTTCGCCGGCAGGATCCGGTGGCCCGGGAGCAGCGCCTCGCGGGCGAACTCGCCGAGCCCCGCGGACAGCGCGAACGCCGGCACGGGGATCGGCATCGTGCTTCTGCGCAGGGTTGTCCCGAGTGTCCTCGTGAACTCGGCGTTGGTGACGGGGGAGGGCGAGGTGAAGTTGACCGGCCCCTCTACATCCTGATTTTTCAGGACATGTAGTGCGGCTCCCACCCAGTCGTCCACGCTGATCCACGACCAGTAC
>NZ_JAAAHR010000240.1:0-11046 GCF_009908215.1 Nonomuraea sp. K271
ACGAAGACCCCCGCCCCCTCCGGCCAGTCCACGTCCCCGCAGACCGCCGGCCCGTCGCGCCGGCCCGCATCCGGGCAGGCCGCTGGTTGGCCTGCCCGGCCTGCGCCCGGGCAGTCCGCCGGGCCTTCCGGTCGGTCCGCGCCCGGCACGTCGTCCGCCCAGTCCGGTCGCACACCCGAGCAGTCCGGTGCCGGGTCGGGGCGGTCGGCCGGCGGTCAGGAGAGATCCGCGGGCACGTCCTCGCAGGCCGCAGGGAGGCCGGCGCAGCCCGCCGGTCGGTCGGGGTCGCCCGGCGATGAGCAGGAAGCGCCCGCGCGGACCCCGGACGTCCCGGGGCAGTCCGCCGCGCATCCGCAGCAGTCCGGCGGTGCTTCGGGGCAGTCTCCGCAAGGTGCGCAGCAGTCAGGTGAGAGGCGGGGGCAGGGTCCCGCACGCCAGGGTCAGGTCGCTGGCAAGCCCGGTCAGTCCAGTGGCGGGCGGAGTTCTGGCCGCGCGGGAAGCGGGGCCACCGGCGGCTCCGGGCCGTCCGCCGCCAAGCGTCCCCAGGGTGCCGCGGGCAGGGCCGAGCAGGACGATTCGGCGGGCCCCGCGACCGCGCCGCAGCCCCGTGTGCCTTCCTCCGCCACGCCAGGTCGTCCTGGAGCATCCGGGCCGTCGAAGCGTCCGGGCTCGGAGGGCGACGACACTTCGGACACGTTCGGGCAGACCCTCATCCTTCCTGAGCGGCCCGCGTCCTCTGCCGAGTCGGAGGCCAAGCCGAAGGGGCCGCTGCCCACGGGCGCCCCCTCGCAGCCCGGCGCGCAGGGGGCCACTTCGAGCCCGGAGCGTGCGTCCAACGGTGCCGGCGATACCGGTACGCCCAAGGGCGCTCCTCCGGCCGCTCGCCCGCAGCCGTCCGGCACGCCCCAGAAGAGCGCCGGCAAGCCGCAGCAAGGGCAAAGGTCCCAGGAGCCGGGCAAGGCTCAGCAAGGGCAGGGCGACCAGGGACAGGGCAAGGCCCGGCCGGGTGCCCAGCCTTCCGGCGGTGGGTCCGCGAAGACCCCGGCCGGCACATCCACTTCCGAGGGCGCGGAGGGCAGGACCCGCGACGCGTCCGAGAGCGGCGACGGGGACACGGTGAAGGTCATCGTCGGCACCCGGCGCTACCACAGCACCAACTGCCCGCTGATCAGAGGCGCCGGCGACTCGGGAGTGGAGACGATGGCGGTCGCCGCGGCCGAGGCGGCCGGGCTGACGAGCTGCTCGGTCTGCCAGCACGACCGTGAATCGGTCAGCTGACCAGCTTCAACGTCCACGGCTGCGGGTTTATGGGCTGGCTGATGGCGGGCCGGCCGATAGCACCCACCCGGAGCGCGCGGCCATCGGCCGCTCGTCCATGATCGGGTGACCGGACAGCCGGCATCGCGATCGCGGCGACGGTCGTCGATGCCGGTGCTCGAACAGCCGGTCATCGGTGATGGGGCGACGGCCGCCAGGGCGGTGGAAGGGTGGTGACCGCGGCCTTCGTGCACGGCTTGGGTCGGCGCAAGGACGGCCTGCCCTGCCCGTACGTCACGAATTCCCCCATGCAGGCAGGTCCGTACAGTCTGCCGGTGGGCGCCTTCAGGCGGTCGAGGCAGGGCTCGTGAGGTGCGACTCCGCGGGGGCCGGTGCCGTCCCGGAGTCCCCGGCGGTCGTGTGGGCTCTGGCAGGGGCGTACGGGGTGACTCGGCGGGGGAGAGGGCGTGGCCGGGCCCCGTGAGGTCCGGCCACGCCGCGAGTCAGCTGCGGCGGAGCTGGAAGGCCAGGCCGAGGTCCTCGTCCGTGTGGGACGGCACGTCGGCCGTGGTACCCTCCGTGACCGACGTCGCCAGCACCTCCTCCGCCACCGTCTGCCACCCCGACCGCAGCGCCGTGGCCAGGTCCGGCGAGGACGCGGTCCACCACAGGTCGATGCGGTCCGTGATGGACAGGCCGCTCGACTTGCGGGTCTCCTGGACCAGGCGGATGACCTCGCGGAGCAGGCCCGCTCGGCGCAGGTCGTCGGTGAGTTCGAGGTCGAGGGCGATGGTCTCGCCGGTGCCCGTGCCGATCGCCCCGGTCTCGACCGCCCAGCCCGAGCGGGGCTGCTCGTTGACGATCACCTCGTCGGGGCCGAGCGTGATCTCGCCGAGCTCGCCGGCCTCCATCGTGACCGTGGAGCCCGAGCGCAGCGTCCTGGCCACGTGGGCAGGGTCGGCGGCGGCCACCGCGGCGGCCACGAGCTTGGTCTGGGAGCCGAAGCGCTTGCCCAGGGCCCGGAAGTTGGGCTTGACGGTGTAGGACACCAGATCGGCGCTGAAGCCGGACATGTCCTCCAGGTTCTGGACGTTGAGCTCGTCGGCCACCAGGCCGCGCAGTTCGGCGGGCAGCGACGGCCAGCCGTGCGCGCCCACCAGGGCCCGGCAAAGCGGCTGGCGGGTCTTGACGCCCGACGAGGCGCGGGCCGAACGGCCCAGCTCCACGAGCCGGCGGACCAGGGCCATCTGCTCCGACAGCGCCGGGTCGAGCAGGTCGTCACGGACGTCGGGCCACGAGGCCAGGTGAACAGAGGAGGGCGCGTCCGACGGGCGCAGGATGTCCCACAGGTAGTCGGTGACGAACGGCGTGACCGGCGCCATCAGCCGCAGCACCGTTTCGAGGCACTCGTACAGGGTCGCGAACGCGTCCTGCTCTCCCTGCCAGAAGCGGCGGCGCGAGCGGCGGACGTACCAGTTGGACAGGTCGTCGAGGAAGTCGGCCAGCCGCCGCCCGGCCCGCTGGGTGTCGTAGTCGTCGAGCGACGCGGTCACCTCGGCCACCGTGCGGTGCAGTTCGGCCAGCGCCCAGCGGTCGAGCAGGGGGCGTTCGGCCGCCGGTGCGGCCTCGCGCAGCCGGGACGGCGACCAGGACTCGGCGTTGGCGTACAGGGTGAAGAACGACGCGGTGTTCCAGAGCGTCAGCAGGACCTTGCGGACGATCTCCTCGAGGGTGTTGTGCCCCACCCGGCGCGAGGCCCACGGCGAGCCCGAGCAGGCCATGAACCAGCGCAGGGCGTCGGCGCCGTGCTGGTCCATCAGCGGGATCGGTTCGAGGATGTTGCCGAGGTGCTTGCTCATCTTGCGGCCGTCCTCGGCCAGGATGAGGCCGAGGCAGAGCACGTTCTCGTAGGAGGACCGGCCGAAGACGAGGGTGCCGACGGCCATCAGCGAGTAGAACCAGCCGCGCGTCTGGTCGGTGGCCTCGCAGATGAACTGCGCCGGGTAGACGCCCTCGGGCCTGCCGCGCTCGCCCCACTGGGCGAACGGCATGGAGCCCGAGTCGTACCAGGCGTCGATCACGTCGGGGACGCGCCGGGCCAGCGCGCCGCAGTCGGGGCAGGCGAAGGTCACGTCGTCGACGTACGGGCGGTGGGGGTCGAGGGCGGAGACGTCCTGGCCGGCCAGCTCGCCCAGCTCCTGCAGCGACCCGACGCACGTCATGTGGGACTCCTCGGCCGAGCACACCCACAGGGGGAGCGGTGTGCCCCAGTAGCGTGAGCGCGACAGCGACCAGTCGACGTTGTTGCGCAGCCACTCGCCGAAGCGCCCCCACTTGATGGTGTCGGGATACCAGTTGGTCCTGGCGTTCTCGGCCAGCATCTGGTCCTTGACCGCGGTGGTGCGGATGTACCAGGACGGGAGCGCGTAGTAGAGCAGTGGCGTGTGGCAGCGCCAGCAGTGGGGATAGCTGTGGTCGAAGTGTCCGCCGCGGAACAGCAGCCCGCGGGCGCGCAGGTCGTCGGTCAGCTCCTCGTCGGCGTCCTTGAAGAAGCGCCCGCCGACCATGGACACGTCGTCCAGGAAACGGCCGTCGGGGCCGATCGGGTTGACGATCGGCATGTCGTACCGCTTGATGACGGCGAGGTCGTCGGCGCCGAACGCGGGCGCCTGGTGGACCAGGCCGGTGCCGTCGTCGACGGTGACGTAGTCGCCCAGCACGACGTAGTGGGCGTCCGGGATGTCGACCAGGTCGAACGGGCGCGAGTAGGCGGTGTGCTCCAGCTCGCGGCCGGTGTAGCGGGCCACCTCGGTCGCGTCCTCGCCGAGTACCGCCAGCAGCGGCTCGGCCACCACCAGCACCTCGCCGTCGGCGGTGCGGGCGGCGACGTAGGTGACGTCGGGGTGCACGGCGACCGCCGTGTTGGACACGAGCGTCCACGGCGTGGTGGTCCAGATCAGCAGCGCCGCGCCCAGCTCGGCCAGCGGGCCGGACGTGACGGGCATGCGGACGTAGACCGACGGGCTGGAGACGGTCTCGTAGCCGCCGGGCTGGCCCAGCTCGTGGTCGGACAGGCCGGTGCCGCAGCGCGGGCAGTAGGGGGTGATGCGGAAGTCGCGGAACAGCAGCCCCTTGTCGAAGACGACCTTCAGCGACCACCACACCGACTCGATGTAGGACGGGTCCATCGTGCGGTAGGCCTGGGACAGGTCGATCCAGTAGCCCATGCGCTCGGTCAGCTGCTCGAACGCGTCGACGTGACGCAGCACCGACTCGCGGCACTTGGCGTTGAACTCGGCGATGCCGTACGTCTCGATGTCCTTCTTGCCGGACAGACCCAGCTCGCGCTCGACGCCGACCTCGACGGGCAGGCCGTGGCAGTCCCAGCCGGCCTTGCGCGGGACGCTGAAGCCGCGCATGGACTTGTAGCGCGGGAACAGGTCCTTGAAGACGCGCGCCTCGACGTGGTGGACGCCGGGCAGGCCGTTGGCGGTGGGCGGGCCCTCGTAGAAGACCCACGTGGGGTTGCCGGTGTTCTGCTCGACGGACCGCTCGAAGATCTTCCCGTCCCGCCAGCGGTCGAGGACCTCGCGCTCGAGCGCGGGCAGGTCGACCTGCGCGGGAAGAGAGCGGAATGTTGGGGACATCTCGGGCGTGACCTCCACGCTTGATCGGCCGGCTGGCTGGCGTGAAGGGACGAAGCCGTGCGGCTCCGCGGTACCACCCTTCTTGGCCCCGCGTGTGGGCGAGGCCCTCTTCATTTGCTCTGCTGCCGGTTCTAGTGAGCTCGTGCGAGCCGTTCTTCCGGCGGCTCCGGGGTGATATCCCTCACACTCGGGCCCCATCAACGCCTTGCAGGTTCAAACCATAACGCAGAGTGGGGGCGAAGGCTTCCCGGTTTCCCTGGTGGGGCCCGCTACGGCCACGGATGTGCCGACATGTCGGTTCGGAAGTCGTAAACGGCGACAAAGTTGTGGGAATGGACGCCGCTGAGGAGGAGTTGAATGCGCGAGGCGGGATAGTACGGGGGAGGTAAACCGTCCGGCGGGTCGTTTGCCGTTCCGTTATACGGATCCTAAGCTGCCCGCACCATTAACGGCCTTGATCAGCAGTGGAGGCATACATGGCGGCAGTCACGCAGACCGCTACACCGTCGATGTGGGCGGACGAGGAGCTGGCCGAGGTACGCGGCAGGCTTCAGAGCGAGATCGACGAACTCAACGCGGACATCCACCGCCACGAGTCCGAGATAGCCTCTGGAGACGTCACCCAAGGAGCCGGCGACGACCAGGCGGACGCCGGAGCGAAGACGTACGAGCGCGAACGCGAGATCGCCCTTACCCTGAATGCGCGCGATCTGGTCGCGCAGAACGAACGTGCGATCGCCAGGATCGACGCAGGGACCTACGGAGTGTGCGAATCGTGCCACAAGCCGATCGGCAAGGAACGCCTGCAGGCGTTCCCGAGGGCGACGCTGTGCGTCAAGTGCAAGCAGAAGGAGGAACGCCGGTAGGCACCCCACGCCGGCGTCTCTTCGCCGTCCTCATCGTGCTGGCGGCCGTGATCTACGCGGCCGATCTCATCACCAAGACGGTGGTGCTGCGCACGCTGGAGGGCGAGCCGCCGCTGGTCGTCATCCAGGACGTCCTGCAGTTCCGAGTGATCTTCAACCCTGGGGCCGCCTTCAGCATCGGCACCGGGATGACGTTCATCTTCACCATCATCGCGGCCGGCGTGGTGGTCGCCATCGTGCGCACCGCACGCAAGCTGGGCAGCAAGGCCTGGGCGGTCACGCTCGGCCTGCTGCTCGGCGGGGCGTTCGGCAACCTCACCGACCGTCTCCTGCGCTACCCCTCGGGCATCGGGCGGCCGACGCAGTTCCAGGGGCACGTCGTCGACTTCATCGAGGTGCTCCCCGGGCATTTCCCCGTGATCGACTATTTCCCCGTCTTCAACATCGCCGACTCCGCGATCGTCTGCGGCGGGATCCTGGCGGTGATCCTGGCCTGGCGCAACGTGCAGATCGACGGCTCCAGGGAAAGGGAAGTGGCCGGGGATGACTGAGCAGCGCAGCCTGCCCGTCCCCGACGGCCTGGAGGGCGAGCGGCTCGACGCCGCGCTCTCACGGCTGTTCGGCTTCTCCCGCACGCGCGCGGCCGAGCTGATCGGGGCGGGCGAGGTGCTGGTCGACGGCAGGCAGCCGGCCAAGTCCGACCGCGTGCACGCGGGCGCCTGGCTCGAGGTGACGATGCCGCCGCCGGTCTCCACGCCCATGCCGGTCGCCGAGCCGGTGCCGGGCATGACGATCGTCCACGAGGACGACGACATCGTGGTGGTCAACAAGCCGATCGGGGTGGCCGCCCACCCCACCGTCGGCTGGACGGGCCCCACCGTGATCGGCGGGCTGATGGGCGCCGGGCACACGATCGCCACCAGCGGCGCGGCCGAGCGACAGGGCATCGTGCACCGGCTCGACGCCAACACCACCGGCGCGATGGTGGTGGCCAAGAGCGAGCACGCCTACTCCCACCTCAAGCGGGCCTTCAAGGAACGTACGGTCGACAAGCGTTACCACGCGCTCGTGCAGGGGCATCCCGACCCGTTCAGGGGCACCGTCGACGCGCCCATCGACCGGCACCCGTCGGGTGACGGCAGGTTCGCCGTGGTGGCGGGCGGCAAGCCGTCGGTGACCCACTACGACACGGTCGAGGCGTTCCGTGCGGCGTCGCTGCTGGACATCAAGCTGGAGACCGGGCGTACCCACCAGATCAGGGTGCACATGTCGGCGCTGCGCCACCCGTGCGTCGGAGACCTGTTCTACGGCGCCGACCCCACGCTCGCCGCCCGGCTGGGCCTCACCCGGCAGTGGTTGCACGCGGTCGCGCTGGGGTTCGGGCACCCGGCGACGGGCGAGTGGGTGTCGTTCAGCACCGACTACCCGCCGGATCTGCAGAAGGCCCTCGACATCGTCCGCGACGAGTCCTGACCAGGGCCCGCTCCTAAGGACCGGCCTGGCCCTCCTGGCCCTCCTGGCCCTCGCCGGCCTGGTCCTCGCCGTCGCCGGAGCCCTCGACCTGGCCGGGCGTGCGGGTGGGGCGCTCCGTCCTCTCCTGCTCGCGCGGCTCCTCCTCGGACTCGGTGGGCGCCTTCGTGACGCGGCTCCGCTCCTCGTCACGGGAACCTCGCGGCCGCTCGCGGGCCTCCGGCGGCGCGGGCGTCCGCCCGTCCGGCTCGGAGAACGGTCCCGGCCTGGAAACGGGGCCGTCCTGCGCTGATCGCCCCGGCTCCGAAGGCGCTTCCGAAGGCGCTTCCGAAGGCGCTTCCGACGGCGCCCGCGTTCGCGCCTCCGTCGGCGTCGCGCCGGCCGTTGTCGTGACCACGGCGGGTACGCGCTGCTGCGCCGGCACGTTGCCCGGCCGGTGCGAGAGCCACGCCGCGCCGCCCGTGACGAGCCCCACGACCAGCGCGCCTGCCGCGATCGCGGCCAACTGCAGCCCGCGCCTGCGCCGCGCCGGGACCCCGAGGGACGCCTCCGCGACGGGCGAGGCGGCGAACGGCCCCGTGGGCTCGGGGGCCTCGCCGGCGATGATCACGGCCAGCCGATGCTCGGCCTCCTCCAGCGACATGCGCTCGGCCGGGTTCTTGCGCAGCAGGCCCAGCAGTACGGGCGCCAGCGCCCCCGCGCGCGACAGCGGTTCGGGTTCCGCGTGCATCACCGCGCCCAGCGTGGCCAGGGCGTTCTCCCGCTGGAAGGGAGATTTGCCCTCGACGGCCAGATAGAGCGTCACGCCCAGCGCCCACAGGTCCGAGGGCGGTCCCGCCCGGCCGCCCGCAGCGCGCTCCGGCGCCATGTAAGCGGGCGTGCCGATGAGGATGCCCGTCCGCGTGACCGGAGCCTCGTCCTCCGTGGTCGCGATGCCGAAGTCGGTCAGCACCGCCCGGCCCTCCTTGGCGAGCAGCACGTTGTCCGGTTTGACGTCCCGGTGCAGCACGCCCGCCGCGTGGGCCGCGCGCAGCGCCTCCAGGAGCTGCAGCCCGATGCGGGCGGCCTGGAGCGGGGACATGGGGCCGTCCTCGCGAATGGCCTCGCCGAGCGTGCGGGAGCGTACGAGCTGCATGACGATCCACGGGTGCCCGCGCTCCTCCAGGACGTCGTACACGGTGGCGACGCCCGGGTGGGCCACCCGGCCGGCGGCCCTCGCCTCGCGGAACGTGCGTACGGCGAACACCTCGCGCTCCGAGCCCGTCAGGTCGGGAGGCGGCAGCACCTCCTTGACGGCCACATCTCTGCCGAGCACCTCGTCGTGGGCCTGCCACACCGTGCCCATACCGCCCTGGCCGATCGTCCTGACCAGCCGGTACCGTCCACCGACCATCCCCGCTGCATCGGTCATGCACGAGCGACTACCCAGTTAAAATCCGGACAAGCGCGGTAATGACCGCCGCGGCCGCCAGGACCACCAGGAACGGCGCACGCAGCAGCAGGGCGACCACCGCCGCGCCGAGACCCGCCATACGGGCCGGGTCGAAGCGCAGCCCGCCCTCCTCGGTGAACAGCTGCACCGCGATCAGCGCCGCCAGCAGCGCCACCGGCACCAGCTCGGCGAACCTGCGCACCGCCGGATGTTCCAGCACCCGTTGCGGCGCGGCCAGCCCGGCCAGCTTGAGCGCGTAGCAGCCCGCGCAGAGGGCGGCGATGGCCCACCACAACGTCATCGGACCATCACCACCAGCACCGCCGCGGCCGCCAGCAGCACGGGGACGCCAGGCGCCAGGAACGGGGTGGCGCACAGGGCGATCGCCGCCCCGGCCGCGGCCAGCACGCGCAGCTCGGTGCTCTTCGCCAGCCTGGGCCACAGGATAGCGAGGAACGCGGCCGGGCCCACCACGTCCAGGCCCAGCATGTCGGGGTCGCCGAGGAACGACGTGCCGTACGCGCCCGCCAAGGTGGTGAGGTTCCAGGTGACGTAGAGGCTGGCGAACGTGACCGCGAAGCCGGTGCGCGCCGACTCGGGCGTCGGCTGGGCCAGGGAGACGGCCGTGGTCTCGTCGATCACGCCGTGCGCGGCGAGCAGCCGGCGGGGGCCGCGTACCTTCAGCAGGTCGGCCAGGCGCAGGCCGTACAGGGTGTTGCGGCCGCCGAGCAGCAGCGCGCCGAGAGTGGCGGCCACCAGGTCGCCGCCCGCGCCCACCGCGCCCGTCAGCGCGAACTGGGAGGCGCCGGTGAACGTCAGCAGGCTCAGCACGCACGCCTGCGGCACGCTCAGGCCCGCGGTGACCGCCGCGGCGCCGAAGGCGAGCCCGGACAGCCCCACGGCCAGGCCCACGCCGAAGCCGTCCCGCACGGCGGCGGAACGGTGTGTTGTCTGTTCCATGCCGCCGAGGCTAGGTGCCTGGTCAAGCGCCGGTCTTGTACGTTCCTGCGGCGCGCTGGTAGGCGGCGGGTGGTACGCCCACGACACGCTTGAAATGCCGGTTGAGGTGGGCCTGGTCGGTGAAGCCCACCTCCGCCGCGACCTGCGCCGGGCGTACCCCGGCCAGCAGCAGCCGGCGCGCCTGGCGTACCCGGAGATCGTTGAGGTAGGCGTGCGGCGGCAGGCCCGTCGCCGCCTTGAACGCCCGCAGCAGCGCGAACGGCCGCGCCCCCACGGCTTCGGCGAGGTCGTCCAGCGTCGGCGGGTCGACGAGGCCGGCGTGGATCAGGTCGAGCGCCTCTCGCACGGCCTGCCTGCCCTCGGCGGGCAGGGCCGCGGCCGGTCTGGGCGTGGCGTGGCGTGTCAGCAGGCGGGCGAACAGTGTGCGGCTCAGCGTGGAGGCGGCCAGCGCGTCGCCGCGCTCGGCCGCCTGGTGCGCCCTGCCGAGCAGGGCCGCCACCTCGTCGTCGCGCACCACCTGCTCGGGGAAGTGCGGCGTCGCGCAGGGGACGCCCAGCTCGGCGGCGATCCCGGCCAGCGCGTCGATCGACGGATAGAGCATGCGGTACGCCCACCCGCCGGGCTCGCCGGCCTGCCCGGTGTGCACCGAGTCGGGGTTGACCAGCACCAGCTCGCCCGTGCCTGCCCGGTGCAGGGTGCCGCGGTAGTGGAACTCCTCGACGCCGCCGACGATGACGCCGATGGCGTAGCCGTCGTGCACGTGCCGTGAGAAGCGGTGGGTGACGTAGCGGGCCTTGAGCAGGTCGGTCCCCGGCACCGCCGGGTGCCGCCAGAAGTGTGCCTGCTCCTTGGTGGTCATCGGGTTCTGAACGTTCTCGCCAGCGCCGCGAAGTGGTGGCGGTCTCGCGGCCAGCGCGCGTGGGCGGTCTCCCAGTAGAGAGCGTACGGGCGGCCGTCCGCGGTGTGGAACCCGCGGTTGATCACGTGGATGGTGGAGCCGTCGCGCTCCCGGGTGAACTCCCAGTCGGCGGCCTTCCTGCCGAGGAAGGTGGTGGGGGTGATGCGGATGCGCTCGTACTTCTTGAACAGGCCCTTCGCCAGGATCTCCTTCTCCAGGCCGATCCAGTGCTCGCGCGGGTCGTCCCACGGGATGTCGGGGACGGTCCACTCGACGATCATCGTGCCGGTGGCGCCGGGGCGGGTGAAGGAGACGCTGTCCCTGGTGGCGTGTTTCTGGGCCCGCCACTGCCGGGGCAGGGCGATGGAGAAGCGGCCCGCGGCGCTCGTGTACACGCGCCAGCCCTCCGGGACGTGGGCTCGCGTGGGCCGCGGCTCAGCGGTGGGAGTGGCGGTGGGCTCGCCGCTCGTAGGAGCCGAGCCGGTGGTGGGCCCGGTGGTGGGCCCGGTGGTGGGC